>JAFZFY010000287.1 GCA_017555665.1 Pseudomonadota bacterium
TCGGACAGCGACTGGGGTGACGTCGTAACAAGGTATCCCTACGGGAACGTGGGGATGGATCACCGCCTTTAACGGATATTCGTGAGGCGCACGCGACGTCGCAGAGACGTGTCGCGGCACGTCTCTACAATGTCGCGTGGTCATACGCGCTTTTGATATTGTTTCCCTCTTTGGTTTTCATGGGCTTGTAGCTCAGCAGGTTAGAGCGCACGCCTGATAAGCGTGAGGTCGTTAGTTCGAGTCTAACCAGGCCCATTTAAGGCAGCAATCTGATTGCTGCCTTTTTTTGTTTTTGCCATTCGATATACGGCGCGTATCGCTGATAGCGCCGCCCCAATCGGAAACGAGTAGAGCCGTGTCGTGACACGGCTCTGCATGTCGTGACACGGCTCTGCATGTCGTGACACGGCTCTGCATGTCGTGACACGGCTCTGCATGTCGTGACACGGCTCTGGCGCGGCGTATCGAAGATAGCCGCGCGCAAGCGTTGTGTTTTCGGTCAAAAATAAACAGGGAGGTTGATGATGGCGAGGGCTTGGAATTTTGTGGCAGGGCCAGCTGGGCTCCCGGAAAGCGTGATTAGAAAAGCACAGGAGGCTCTCTGGGATGTCGGCACGGGCGCGGGAATCCTTGAGGTCAGTCATCGGTCGGCTTTTTTTGACCGCATGATGTACGATCTTGAGGCGCAGTTCCGCAGGATCGGGAATATCCCTGATGATTACGACGTGCTGTTCATGCAGGGCGGTGCGACGCTGCAGTTTTGCGAGATTCCCGCGATTTTGACGCGCCCGGGCGACCATATCGACTGCATACATACGGGGTTCTGGACGCGAAATGCCATGCGCGATGCGGCATTCTATACGGACATTCATTACGCTTATGATGGCGCGGCGCAAGGGTTTGAGCATATCCCCGATGATTCTGAGATTTCGTACAGCGAAAATCCGCGCTATGTCTATTACTGCGCGAACAACAGCTTTATGGGCACGGAATGGCAGAAAGCGCCCGTGACGAAATACCCGCTTGTCGCGGATATGAGCAGCAATATGTATAGCCGGCCGATTGATATGCGCGCGCACAGCCTTATTTTTGCTTCTGCCCAGAAAAATCTTGGCATTGCGGGGCTCTGCGTCATGATTGTGAAACATGACTTTCTTGATGCGTGCCAGCCCGAGCCGCGTGCGTCGATGTTCAATTACAGGCGGCTCGTTGAAAATCGGTCGATGCTGAACACGCCGCCGACTTTTGCGCTCTTCGTGATGAAGCTGATGCTCGACTGGATGGACGCGCAGGGCGGTCTTGCGGCGCTCGAAGTGCGCAATCGCGAAAAAGCTGCGATTATCCGTGACGCGATTGATTCGACTGGCGGTTTCTTCAGGCACGTCGGCGAGCCGCAGTGTCGCTCGCTGATGAACATCTCGTTTCGCACCGCGAGCCGCGAACTCGATGAGATGTTCGTTGCGGAGGCGGAAGCCGCGCAGATGCTTGGTTTGCGTGGTCATCGCGAGACCGGAGGGCTCCGCGCGTCTGTGTTCAATGCTTTCCCCGTCGAGGGGTGCCGCGTCCTCGCCGAGTTTATCCGCGAATTCGCCCGCGTGAACGGATGAGGCGGCTCTCGCGCAAGTCATGCATTCAGGCGGATATGCGCAGGGGTGCGTCTTTTTTCGCGCAATGACGAAAAAATCGTGTATATATCCGCAGTCTGAAAGTTCAGGCATTTTGTTCACATGTTTTGGCTATGTTCTACGATCGCGGAAATCGTCCTTTAGGTACTCCAATCATGGGGGAGCGTTAGCGAATTCACATCCCGCTTCAGCGCGGAGCGGGGCTGCGGAAGCGGCAGGGAAGGTCCGGAACAGCCATATCTGCCAGTCGTAGAACAGGGCCTATATTTTACAGGCTGTCGTCATGGGCATACCAATTTTTCCGCCGTCGCCGGATATCGGGACGGATGCTGACAAACATTTTCATGTGATTCTCGTGGAGCCCGAGATCCCGCCGAACACGGGCACGATCGCGCGGTTATGCGCTGGCACTGGAACGCACCTGCACCTCGTGAAGCCGCTCGCCTTCGAGCTCGACGACACGAAGCTCAAGCGTGCCGGGCTCGACTATTGGCCGAATGTGCATCTGAGCATACATGAGTCGTTTGACGAGATCGCGGCGCTTTTTCCCGCAGACCGGATGCACCTGTTCACGACAAAGACGACGCGCCGTTTCACCGATGTCTCGTATCGTCTTGGGGACGCGCTCGTGTTTGGACCCGAGACGCGCGGCCTGAACGCCGATATCCGTGGGCGTTACGAGGCGCAGTGCGTGACGCTCCCGATCCGAAAGGACAACATACGAAGCCTTAATCTCGCGGTTTCGACATCGATCGGGCTTTATGAAGCGCTCCGTCAGGTCGATTATCTGCCTATTTTTGACTGATCTTGTGCCTGCCTTTGCGCGCCGCGCATACGGCAGGCGATTGGCGCGGCTATGCTGCGCATACGCCGCGCAAGAGACGTGGCACGACACGTCTCTGCATCGGGCGCGCCTATGCGCCTGCGGCGCATACGGCTTGCTGACGCCGCTATCGGCCTTTGGCCGATACGCGCCGTTTTCTTGAGGGGACATGACATGATCGGATTTCTCAGAGGGACCGTGCTGAACGTGGATCGCAGCGAGCTCATCGTTGAGGCCGGCCAGAGCGGCGTGGGGTATCGGATATGTCTCGCCGCGCCCGAAGCCGCGATGCCGGCACCAGGTGAAGCCGTCGAGCTTCACATCTATACGCAGGTCCGTGAGGATGCGATCGAACTGTACGGATTCAGGACTCGCGATGAGCGCACGCTCTTCACGCTTCTGATCTCCGTCAAGGGCATCGGGGCGAAGGTCGCCGTCTCCTTGCTGAGCATGCTTTCGCCTGGCGAGGTGCAGGTCGCGGTGCTGACCGGAAACGTCGCGCTTTTAAAGAAAGTGCCGGGGATCGGCGCGAAAGTCGCGCAGCGCCTTGTGCTCGAACTTCAGGAAGCGCTCAAGGCTTATCACTTTGCGGATGCGATCCCCGAGACATCCGCACGCCCGGTTCCCGTGGCCGCGCATGCGGATACGCGCTCGGCGCTCAGGAATTTCGGCTTCTCGGAGAGCGATATCGACAAGGTTTTGGAGCGGCTCGATGCATCCGGGGAATCGCTTGATGTTCAGGGCGAGATCCGATGGGCGCTCAAAAACATGAAGTCATAGCGTCGATTTGCTGTGACTAAATATTTTTAATAATTTCAAGGACTTAACGTTCAATTTGCAGAATATCACGGAAGGTACAGATGGCTTTCGATCAGGATGAGAAACACCCGGCGCGCAGACGCCAGAACAGGGCGGATGCGCCGGTCGCAGCTCGCGAGAATCAGACTTTGAGCCCGGAAGTGACGAACCTTTCGGAGCGTAACCTTTGCGAGTCTCTCAGGCCGCTGCATTTTTCAGAATATGTGGGCCAGCGCAACGAAGTCGGCAATATCCAGGTGTTCGTCAAGGCGGCGGCGATGCGCGGCGAAGCCCTGTGTCATCTCTTGCTTTCGGGGCCGCCCGGGCTCGGCAAGACGACGCTCGCGCAGATCTGCGCCAATGAGCTCGGCGTGAATATCCGCGCGACCTCCGGGCCTGCCATCGAAAAAAAGGGCGATCTCGCCGGACTTCTGACCTCGCTGGAGCCGCGTGATGTGCTGTTCATCGACGAAATTCATCGCCTGAATCCGGTCATTGAAGAAAACCTTTATCCCGCGATGGAAGACTTCGCGTTCGACGTGATCGTCGGTGAGGGCCCCGGCGCGCGTACGATAAAGCTCGACTTGCCGCATTTCACGCTGATCGGCGCGACGACACGCCCTGACCTTTTGACGAACCCGCTTCGCGACCGCTTTGGGCACGTCGCGCGTCTCGATTATTACACGCCTGAAGACCTTGAACAGATCGTGCGCCGTTCCGCGCGTCTGCTCAGGATCGCGATCGACGAGGATGCCGTCTCGGAAGTCGGGCGGCGCAGCCGTGGCACGCCCCGTATCGCGAACCGTCTGCTCGCCAGGCTGCGCGATTTCGCCAATGTTCAGGGGCTCGCGTCGATTACGAAAGAACTCGCGACGGAGAGCCTCGGCATGCTCGGCATCGATGCGATGGGGCTGGATCGCATGGATCATCGCCTTTTGGAGACGATCATTCGCAAGTTCGACGGCGGTCCCGTCGGCCTCAAAACGCTTGCGGCGGCTACGGGCGAGCATGAAAACACGATCGAGGATGTGTACGAGCCGTATTTGATTCAGCAGGGGTTTATTCTGCGGACGCCGAGCGGGCGGCGGGCGACACGGAGGGCCTGCGAACACCTCGGTATCGAGCCGGAAATGATGGCTTCTGGGCGCGGGATGCGCAGCCTTTTTGAGGAGTGAGCGATGAAAGTCAGTGACGCTTATCGTGAGGCGAACGGGTTTACACCCGAAAAAATCGCCGACGTGATGATCGGGTTTTATGAGAAGATCGATGCCAGATGTGCTGAGATCGAGCGCAGGATTGAGCGAGAAGGCGTGAAGCTGAATTGCCGTCCTGGGTGCTGTGGCTGCTGCCGCGATGGGCTCACGATGACGCAGGCCGAAGCCGCCGTGATCCGAAAACAATTCCCGGATATCGGGAAGGCGCTGCCGCATCCTCAGGGCGCTTGTCCTTTCCTGGATGATGACGGCTTGTGCCGCATTTACAGCGCTCGCCCATATATCTGCAGGACTCACGGTTTGCCCATGCGCTATTTCTTGACGCTCGCGGATGCGCTCGAAATGGGCATGATCGAGGCTATCCCCGAAGATCATTCGCCCGATCAGAAGATCGAGCTTCGCGATATCTGCGAGCTGAACACACTCGATGTGATGGATCTCCCGGAGGAGGCGTGCTGGGCTTCGGAAATCGCTGAGGCACAGCTCGCCGCTATGGATGCATGCACTTTTGGCGATGCGCCGCGCGTTGAGATGCGCTCGTTTTTTGAAAAATGAGATTTTACTTGCGCTCTGATTTAGATTAAATAACAAAGGTTTAATGTCCGGATTTGACCGGGCGACTGTTTTTTCGGCGTCATCAGGCAATATGTATTACATTCCTTCCGTTGGAGATACACTTCTCGGGCGATATCGCATCGAGGAGATTCTTTCCGAGAGCGCCCATGCATCCGTTGTGAAATGTATGGATACGCGCCTTGATGTGTATTGTGCGTTGAAGATCCTGATCGGAGAGACGGATGCGCCTGACTGGAATGACCGGAAAGCCGCGTTTATGCGTGCCTATCGCACGCAGGCACAGCTCAATCATCCGAATATCGTGCATGTCTCGAATATCGAATCCCGAGAAGGGGTCACGTTCGGGGTCATGGAGCTCCTTCAGGGGCCGACGCTTGAACAGTATCTGCACAACGACTCGCTGAGCCCCAAAGAGATCGTCGAGATCTTTTTAAGCATTGTGGATGCTGTCTCGATGGCTCACGCCAGCCAGATTATTCACAGCAGCTTGTCACCGGTCAATATCGTGCTCCATCAGCAGGGCGCGCGCCTTTCTCCGCGTATCTTGAACTTTTCGGTCGTCAGGGATCCGGGGACGCTCGATCCGGTGTGGGATCTTCCCTATATGTCGCCCGAACAGCTCCTGGATTTCAATGATTCATCCCAGGCGTCGGATGTTTTCGCGCTTTGCATGATGATGCATAATGCGTTTGCGCATTGTGTGCCCGTGCAGTTTGATACTTATCAAGGGTATGTCGATTACTACATGAGTTCGGATGGCGCAGAGCCGCTGGCTGAACTCATGCCGCTCGACTTTGTGCCGCTGATACGAAGGGGCATACGGGCAAATCCAGGCGAGCGCTATGAGAACGGGACAGAACTCTTAAAAGCCTTAAAATCTTTGGGAAGCGGCTTCAAGCTGAGCGCGAACCTGACGATCGAGGCGCCGAAGCAATATCCGACGGTAACGCCGTCATCACCTGTGATCGGACAGCGCAAATCGCCGAGCAATCTGGAAAATCCGATCCTGGGCAGCAATCAGGGGGAGCTCAGGCTGGTGCCTTCGACGACGCCCTCGAAACCGCTTATTCCCAAGAGACCGTCTTCGGTCGGTGTGGATGTTTCTTCTGAGAACAGCTTGTCCTCAGAAAAAGCAAAGATCGGTCATGTTCCCCCAATACCGCAGGCATCGCATCCATCGCTTGGCAGTGTGCCGCCCGTTCCGCAGGCATCGCATCCATCGCTTGGCAGTGTGCCGCCGGTTCCGCAGGCATCGCATCCATCGCTTGGCAGTGTGCCGCCGGTTCCGCAGGCATCGCATCCGTCGCTTGGCAGTGTGCCGCCGGTTCCGCAGGCATCGCATCCATCGCTTGGCAGTGTGCCGCCGGTTCCGAAGTCGCCTGTTCAAGCGCCGATGAGCGGCGTGTCGGCCACCGTGTCCCCTGCAGGCTATGCACCGCAGGCACCGATGAGCGGCGTATCGGCCACCGTGTCCCCTGCAGGCTATGCACCGCA
>JAFZFY010000288.1 GCA_017555665.1 Pseudomonadota bacterium
GGCGCCCCTTGAAAAAAGGCTTACTTGGCGAGTACGATCCAGCCGTAATCGTGGTATTCGGGGGCCTTGTCGCCGCTGATGGGCTCGCTTTGGCGTATCTCGACGAGGCCGTCATAAATGATGAGCGCCGTGTTGTCGGTGATGATCGGCGAGGCGACCATGGGGATGGAGGATCTCAGGTTGACGATATCGTTGGCGCAGGACGGGTTATTTTCGGTCTTTTTGGGGTAAAACTCGATGGCGGCAAGCGTGTCGTCGCGGAAAGAGAGGGCGATCGCGCTGTCGGGACGTTCGTATCGCGTGATGTGCAGCGGTGCGTCTTCCGTGCGGGTGAAATTCTGAGCCTGGAGCTGAGGTTCGAGGGCTTGTCGCGGCGTGCCGAGCTTGTATTCGAGCAGGCCGTCGCCCACGCGCAGACATTCATAGACGTATGGCGCGTTCTCGCGGCGTTCTTTTTCGAGTTCGTCGTGATAGAACCAGCCAAAGATTGCGCCGCAAAAGAGGAAAACGGCGAGAATTGTTTTCCATTCGGCTTTGAGAAATGAGTGCATGATCAGGTGTTCTGGAGATATTTGATGGCGTGTACGGCGGCTTTTGCGCCGTCATGAACGGCTTTTGCGATCTGGAGGAGGCCGCCGCTGCAGTCGCCGATGGCATAGAGCCCGTCGAGTGTGGTGCGGCAGTTTTCGTCGATCTGGATGCGTGCGCCGTCGACTTCGGCGCCGACTTTCTTGGCGAAATCCGCGCTTCCGGCGACCCCGACGGCGACAAACAGGCCGTCCATCGGCACGATCGTGCCATCGTCGAGTTCGAGCGATTCGAGGGCTTCTTCGCCGTGAAGCCGGATGATCTTGCGCGTGTCGATGACGATCTCGGATCGGGGCGGCAGCTCGAATGCAGGCGCTTTGCCGAGCGTGTAGATCGTGACGGTCTTGGAGGTGTTGCTGAGGACTTCGGCTTCGTGGAGGGCGTATTCGCCGTTCCCGATGACGGCGACATCGCGATTTTTGTAGAAGAACGCGTCACATACGGCGCAGTAGCTCACGCCGCGCCCTTCGAGGGTTTTGAGGCCTTCGATCTTGGGGGCGATGCGTGCCGCGCCGGTCGCGAAAAGGATCACGTCGCCCGGATAGCGAGCCGTCTTGGTCAGGACGGTCATCTTGTCTTCCCAGGAGATGCCGACGACTTCATCCTGTATGATTTCCACGCCGAGACGGCGTGCTTGCGCGAGACCGCGCTCAAAGAGTTCCGGGCCTGAAATCGTCTCTGGGAAGCCGTAATAGTTATCGATGGCCTGGGTTTTGCCGAGCGCGCCCATGTCCTTGTAAATCACGGTCGTCGGTATGCCGGCGCGAATGAGGTAAATGGCGGCGGTGATGCCGGCGGGGCCGGCGCCGATAATGACTGCGTTTTTCATATCGTGTGCTCTCGTGGCTCCCCCTTTTTCACGCTGGCTTGGGGGACTGTGAGCGATTGTGCATCGCCTCGTATCAACGGATTCCGGTTTGCTTTTCAAAGTCCCGGCGAGGGACTGAAAAAGGCATCTGGCGTTTCAAAGACTAGAGCGGCTTGATGAGGACTTCGCGCTTGGAGCCTTTTCCTGGCGGGCTGATCACGCCTTCGCGTTCGAGCTGATCGATGATGCGCGCGGCGCGATTGAAGCCGATGCTGAGCCGTCGCTGGAGGAAGGATGTCGAAGCCTGCCCCGTGCTTGCGACGAGTTCTACCGCTTGATCATAGAGCGCGTCAAATCCATTGTTGGAATCGGGATCCGCATTTTCGCTGTTGTCGTCCGTATTGCGAGGCGCGGTGATATCGGGATTGTATTCGGGCGCGCGCTGTTTGGCGAGGAAACTGACGATGTCCTGGACTTCTTCGTCGGAGACGTATGCGCCGTGGACGCGTTCGAGGATGCCCGTGTTGGGCGGCAGGAAGAGGCTGTCGCCGTTGCCGAGCAGGGCTTCTGCGCCTTTCTTGTCGAGGATGACGTTTGAGTCGACGCTGCTGAACACGCGGAACGCGAGGCGTGTCGGGAAGTTGGCCTTGATCACGCCCGTGATGATGTTGGTCGAGGGGCGCTGCGTCGCGAGGATGATGTGAATGCCGGCGGCGCGTGCTTTCTGCGCCAGACGCGCGATGGGCGTCTCGACTTCCTTGCCGGATGTCATGATGAGGTCTGCAAATTCATCGACGACGATCACGATATAGGGCATCGGCTTGTATTTGGGCTCGCCATTTTCGTCTTTTTCTGCGACGCATTCGATGGCTTTGTCGAGCGTCGGCGCTTTGACCTGCTCGTTGTATGTGGAGATGTTGCGCACCCCAAAAGCGGCGAGCTGCTTGTAGCGATTGTCCATCTCTTCGCATGCCCATTCGAGGGCTGAGATCGTTTCCTGCGGTGTCGTGATGGGCGGTACGAGCAGGTGCGGGATGCCTTCGTAGATGCTGAGTTCCAGGCATTTGGGGTCGATGAGGATGAATTTGACCTCGTCGGGTGTGGCGTTGTACAGGAGGCTGCAGATCATCGTGTTGATGCCGACAGACTTGCCGCTGCCGGTCGAGCCAGCCACCAAAAGATGCGGCATCTTGGCGAGGTCGCTGACCACAGGATTGCCCTCGCTGTCTTTGCCGAGGGCGATCGAGAGGATGCTCTTGGCATTGAGGAAATCCTTGGAGCCGAGGACTTCCTTGAGATAGATCGTGTTCCGCTTTTCGTTGGGGATCTCGATGCCGATGACGCCTTTGCCGGGAATCGGCGCAAGAATGCGGATAGACTTGATTTCGAGCGCCATCATCAGGTCGTCGGAGAGGTTGGCGATTTTGGCGACCTTGGTGCCCGGCGCGGGGGCGAACTCGAAGCGCGTGATGATCGGGCCCGGGCAGATCGAGACGACCTGGCCGTGCACATTGTATTCCGCGAGCTTTTCTTCGATCTTGTCGGCGTATTTGCGGAGTGCGTCGTGATCGAAGCCCTTTTGCGTCTCAGGATTGTAGTGGAGCAGCGAGAGGGGCGGGTGATGGTATTCCGGCATGGTGCTTTTTTTTCGCTCCATGGCGCGTTCGGCATCGCGCAGCTCATCCTCGCTGGCGCATTTCTTCTCTTCGGCCACGACAAAGGAGCCGTGTGCCTGTGCCGGCGTTGCGTTGTCTGTGTCGGAAGTGCTTGATTTGACCGCGTTTCTGCGTATCTGAGCGGCGCTGGGCGCGTCAATGCTGTCGCATGTCTCGGTGGATCTTGCCGCGCTCTTGCGAGGGCTGAGGTAGCCGGCTTCGTCGATGAGCGCGCGCAGGTCGGAGGATATCGCCTGGACGGTGCTGTTGTCTTTGGGGGCGCGTTGCGTCGCGGCGGAAATCGGTGGCACCGGGTTGGCGGGGGCGGGCGTGTTCTGGGCGTCTGCGCTTGCCGGCTTGCCTTCGAGTTCAGCCGTGTCTGCGCAGCATTCGGCGAGCATCTGTGCGTCTTTGGCGGCGTTTCGCGTCACCAAAGACGGCTTGGCCTGTCTGAGCGAGGCATCCGAGATGTCTTCATTGAGCTGGGCGAGCAGGTCTTTGGTGATGTTGGACGGCATCTCCGGCGCGGGCACGGAGAGCGCCTTTCTTGCCGTTTCATCCTTGATATCCGAGAGCGCGAGCGTGGCTTTGTCGGGTTCCTGCTTGCGCGAAGCCTTGGGCGCGCTGATGGAGCGCGGCTTCCAGTTGTGGAGGATGGGGCCGCTGGTCGCTGTCGAGGATTCGGCTGCGCGTTCGGCGGGCTGCGATGCGATGGCTTCCGGTTCAACGATCGATTCAAATTCAAAGGCAGGTTCAAGTGCCGGGACTGAATGCGAGCGTTTGATCGAGCGCGGCTTGGGCGAGGCTTTGCGGATGCGCGCCATGATATCGGCGAGCGCTTCCGGCTGTTTGGCGGGGGCTTTCTCCTGGGGCTCCCGTGTTGTCTCAGAAATGCTCGCGAGTTCCCCTGAATTTGCAAGCGAAATGAGGCCGTCCGGGTCATCGACATCCTCGTCGTCGCTGGCGTCGGGTTCCTCCGTGTGTGCCTCGTCAGCTTCAGGTGCCGCTTCGTCTTCTTCGGGCTCCTCTGCTTCGGGTTCGGGCGTTTCCTGGCTGGCATCGCTTTCGTTCGGCGCTTCTTCCTGGGGCGTTTCCGAGATGGGGTCAGCGCTGGGGGCGACGCAGTTGTCGTCCATTACGGCGTTGCTCAGGTTGCTGTCCGAGTAAAGCGCGGCATCGTCTTTGGCTTCCACGGCATTGTCGTCTTTGGGCGTGCGGAACGGCTCGGCAAGGGCGTTTCCGATCGTCTTCCCCGTCCATTTGATGCCTTTCCAGAGGGCTTTGAAGAACGTGCTGAACTTCGTGTCGGTGACGAGAAGCGAGCCGAAAAGACACAGCACGGCGCAAGCGCAGAACACGCCGGCCGCAGGGATGTGCGCCAGGCTCAGTTCGATGAGGCATTGACCGAGCGCGCCGCCTGGATCACGGTCGAGGAATGCGTTGCCTTCGAACGCATACGCCAGTATCGGCGTGGAGCCGACCAGGAGCATGATCAGGCCGATCAGTTCGGTCGCGCTGATCTCGAATTCTCGGCCAAATGCCGTCCGCAAGCCCATCAAAAGGCTCATGGCGGCGAACAGGAACGCGGAAAGACCGAACGGCTTTAGCAGCATATTGGCGATGTATGCGCCGACAATCCCGAAAATGTTGTTCACCGTTTCCGCGCCCTCTTCCAGATCTGCTGCCGAAAACGATATGAGCATCAGGAACAGGACGGCGCCGAGTGCGATGAACAGGGCGGCTATAAAGAAAGCGTATATCTTTGAGCGTTTCTGGCTGCGTCGTGGGTTCTGCGACGAGATCCGCGGATTGTCAGTCTGGGGGAGCCTTTCGTTCGATTCACGGCTGACACGCTTTCGTGACTGTGAGCTCCGCTTTGCGGCAGGCTGCTGTTTCCTGCGCTTTGAACTGTCTGATGATGTCTTTTTTTTCTTCTGCATCCCTGCGTCACCTCAAAAAGAGCACAAACTTCCGATTCGAATGTATCACGAAATCGTGGATGTCAAAATTTTGTGCGGCAGGGATCGAGTTCGTGATTTTAGGGGCGCGCCTATGCTTCGCATAC
>JAFZFY010000289.1 GCA_017555665.1 Pseudomonadota bacterium
CACGAATATCAGAATGGCCAAATGTCGGGAACTGAAAACCAAAGCTCATTCAATGTCCTCAAAGGACATTGAATGAGGAAACAGCTAATCCAAACAAATAAGACGTAAGGCTTGACAACGGTCACTACATATCAGAGCCGGAACCGCGGACGGTGAGCCGTTCGGGAATCCCAGTCATGCAGAAAAAAGCGTGCGGATCGGGCAGGAGGCGTTCCCAATCGAACGCCCCTGCCGCCCGCGTGCAGGCGAAATAGGCCGCCACAGAACACGCCAGTCATAGGGAAAAACACAAATTCATATCCCCGCAAGGTTACTTACTCAGCCGCCCTCTAAATCATGAGCATTTCAACAGTTTTCGCGCCGATAAGCAGTCGAATATTTATATCCCCTAAGTGCAAGAGTTCCTGTGCGGCTAACGACTGCCTACTGCCTGCAAGCCCTCCATACATCAGACACGTCTGCGGGCTGAACAGTTACCTCACAAGCAGTTTTTTCATCAAAAAATTGGCATTATCCAGTGTAGTGGCTCATAATATCGATTTTTAACGGACTGCATCGCTGCCCGTGAGTGTCCTCATTCACTCTACTCCCGTGCCAGCACTGCACCGATTTGTCATGCTTTGTTAAGGAACGCGCCCGCTATGATTTCTCTACATCCCAAACGTCTGCTCATTGCAACCGCAGCCCTATTGGTGACTGGGTGCCAAATGGACGACATCAGGCACTATGGCGAAAAATGCCCTGGCGTAACCGAAATCTACAACGATGGCGTATTGCAGTGCAGTGCGGATCATCTGGCATCCTGCCCATCAGAATATGCAGATGCCCTGGCAGCTAATGTCTGCCCGACTGTCTACTATAAATGCAGCACCAACAATGGCACAAAGATCTGCTCGTCTGGCTGTCCGGGCACAGAAAAAATGAAAGTCTGCAAAGGCAAATGTTATCTGGCCGAACGCCTCACAATCACCCATGACGACGCGGGCAACGAGGTATGCAACTTCGCATGCCCAGAAGAATGCCCAGATGATTGCAACGAATACGGCGTGTGCAACTGCCCTGCGGACTGCAAGCGAGGCTGCGATGCCGAGGGCAAATGCAATCCCTGTGAGGAAAATGAATCGATCTATGCGGATGACGAGAATGCCATCTGCCAAAACTTAATCTGTCATGCCGGCATATTTGTGCCAGATTCCGACTTCAATTCAGAAAATCTTTCGTGTAATGAATCGCTCACAGGCCTCGGAACATGTAAAAACGGCAGCACCGACTGCATAGACACGGCAGGCAGCGAATCACTGCACTACTGCGAGAAAGGCCGCTGGATCGACCTGAACAGGTCCTGCAATGCTGAAAATTTATGCACCATTCAAGGGAATTCGTTCTGTTTTGGCTCTCCCGTCGGTCGCATTTGCAATCAGAGCGGCAACGCCTTTGAAGACTGCCCCAATGCTGCCTCGTGCAATGCCTCTAAAACTGGATGCGGCGTCTGCCAGAATGGACAAACCAGATGTGCCGGCAACCTGATTGAAACATGCGTTGACGGCGGCTTCCTATCAAAAGCATGCGACACAGGCTCACACTGCGAAATTCAAAACGACAAGGCCCTGTGCGTCCCAAGCGTGTGTGAACCAGGTCAGCGCAAGTGCAGTAACAATGTGATCTATAAATGCGAAAATTATAAATGGGTCATCAAGACTGCCTGCATCTGTACAGAAGTGAACGGTGAAGTCAAATGCAGTGACGGTACGGAAGATGTCTGCGAAAGCGGAGAAATTCAGTGCAGCAACAATACAGAACAGACATGCGTCAATGGCGAATGGTACACCGGACAGGCTTGTCCAAACGGATGCAACCCGCAAACCGGCAAGTGCAACACATCTGGGTGCGCGAATAACGCTCGCAAATGCGATAACAGCTTATCCATGTTCTGCAGCAACGGCAACTGGGCGGTGGAACAGGCCTGCACTTATGGATGCAACGAACAAACCGGCAAATGCAATACCTCTGAATGCGCGCCGAACGAACGCACTTGCAATAACGGCATGTCCATGTTCTGCAGCAACGGCAACTGGGCGGTGGAACAGGCTTGCACTTATGGATGCAACCCGATCCAAGGCACATGCTACCCCTATTGCAAACCGGGCTCGACCAAGTGCGATGCACTCAATGCCGTCACATGCGACGCTTATGGCACTTGGGGACAGGTCATGTCATGTCCGATGGGATGTGACCAGAACACAGGCACCTGCATCTCGACGACATGCAATGACGGCGATTATCGCTGCGATGGTCAAACCGCGAGAAACTGCGTCGATCATGCCTGGGTAGACTCAGACTGCACCGATTTGAACACCTGCATCACCACCGGCTATCCGACAAAAGCCGCGTGCATGGGCACTTGTGTGCTAACAACAAAAACCTGTGTGGATAGAAAAATCTATATCTGCACGAATACAGCAGAAGCCCCTGATGACCCCGGTTACAATTATGACAATGCCTCATTCTGGATCGGGACAAACAGCACTTGCGAATGCTCGCCGGGTGAAAAGAAATGCAATGGCGATATTTCCAATATTTGCAATGAAAACGGATATTGGAATCCCGTCACATGTCCCAAAGGATGCAATCAGAACACAGGTGAATGCAAGACAAAAGATTGCGAAGGCGGCGAAATGATCTGTCTCAATGGCACATTCGCCAACTGTATGGAGGGTGGCGTATGGGGAATGCTCCCCGCATGCAAACAAAACCCAGGAACATGCGACAATCTGAATAAATATGTCTGCCCCACCACATGCGATAAAAACGACCAGTTCTGCTATACCACGGTACAGGATAACACCCAGTATAGATTTGTCTGCAATGACAACAAGACTTGGATATTATACGATATCTGTGAAGGGAAATGCGATAAGTGCTCACACTGACAGGCATCATCAGCAGATGCCAGCGGAACATCACCAAGACTATTCTTATCCGCATCTAACCGATCTGATAGCATATCCCCCGCCCTTAAAGGGCGACAAGTGATACAGACCTAGAAGCTGTGGAAACGAATATCCCCTGCCCTTAAAGGGCGACTGCATACCCCCCGAGATGAGCGCGAAGCGCATAACCTCGGGTAACAGAAATGCCCCAATGAAGGTGTGATGCTAATTTGCCGTATCCGCAGCCATAGATCAGAGCAAAAAAAAGCCCCTGCATGAGCAGGGGCTAAATTTAGCAGAAGCTAAGATTAGGCCTTGATTTCGACCTTGGCGCCAGCGGCTTCGAGTTTCTTCTTGAGCTCTTCGGCTTCGGCTTTTTCGATGCCTTCTTTGACGGTGGAGGGAGCGCCGTCGACGAGTTCTTTGGCTTCCTTGAGGCCGAGACCGGTGATTGCGCGGATCTCTTTAATGACGTTGATCTTGTTGGCACCAACTTCAGCGAGGATGACTTTGAATTCCGTGGGTTCTTCAGCAACAGGCGCGGCTGCTGCAGCAACGACAACACCACCACCACAAGCGGCTTTGACGTCCCATTTCTCTTCGAGTTTGGAGACGAGTTCGTTGAGCTGAACGAGGTTAAGGGATTCAAGATACTCGATGACTTGTTCTTCTGTTACCATAATAAAACTCCGATGTCCGAAAGGACTGAAAAGATATTTTCGGATGAATGAATAGAAAGGTCAGGATGACCTTATGAGACAAAGTAAATGAGCGTTGCCTTACGATTAGGCTTCAGCTTCTTTTTCAAATTTTTCTGCACGCGCCTTGATAAGAGCGGCGAACTTGGTTTCGGAAGCTTTGAATACGGAGAGGAGCGCAGCTCTGGCTTCGTTACGATTGCGCATTTTGGAGAGGCTGTCCACACCTGCGGCATCAAGGAGAGCGCCAGCGGCGAATCCGCCTTTCACGACGAAAGTCGGGTTTGTCTTAGCGAAATCGACGGCAATGCGAGCCGGGGTGATGGGATCGTCGGCCTTGAGGGCAACGGCGACGGGGCCATGGAAAGTTGCGCAAACGGGTTCGAGAACCGTCCCGGCGAGGGCTTTTTTCGCGAGCGTATTTTTAATCACGCGGAAAGTAATGCCTTCAGCACGGAATTTTGAGCGAACTTCATTGATCGTATTCACGGTGACACCGCTTGTATCAGCGATGACAACGGAATCGATGCCATCGAACAGCGCTTTATATGACGCTATCGCGGCTTCTTTTTCGTTTCTGTTCATAATTCCTCTGTTTCGAACGAAGATGTAAAAATTCCGAGTCGATCGATTGTTGGATCTGCAGGAAAAATGTTCGAATCAGAAAATCTGACTGCATCGTTCCGGCTTAGCAGGCGTTCAGAGAACATTAAAGCGAGAAGCTACCCACATCTCCGACGGTCTCGATGACCCGTCACAAAAAGCGGGCGCCTTATACAGACGCCCGATGCATTTGTCAATCAAAAAATTAGAAGATCGACGTATCCATTTTGACACCGGGGCTCATGGTTGAGCTGACGGTGACGCTCTTGACATACGTACCTTTCGTGGTAGCCGGCTTGAGCTTGATGAGGGTATCCATGAGGGCCTTCATATTCTCAGCAAGCTTCTCGGAATCGAAAGAAACGCGGCCAACGGGGGCATGGATGATACCAGCGCGTTCAACACGGAATTCAACGCGACCGGCTTTGGTTTCCTTGATGGCACGAGCCACATCCATGGTGACAGTTCCGACTTTGGGGTTAGGCATCAAACCGCGCGGGCCAAGTACGCGACCGAGACGGCCAACTTTACCCATCATATCAGGCGTTGCAATCGCCTTATCGAAATCAAGCCAACCTTCCTGGATCTTCTGAACGAGGTCGTCCGCACCCACAAAATCCGCACCTGCTTCACGCGCTTCTTTCTCTTTTTCGCCAGCGGCGAAGACAACTACGCGAACAGTTTTACCAATTCCATGGGGCAGTACTACCGCGCCGCGAACCATCTGATCCGCATGACGCGGATCAACGCCGAGCCGAACAGCCACATCCACGCTCGCGTCGAATTTCGTCGTCGTCATCGACTTGACGAGATCCATCACTTCCTGGATGTTGTCGTAACGCTTCTGCCTATCGACTAATTTAATCGATTCTTTGTACTTCTTACCTCTTGATGGCATGGTGCCGCTCCTTATTAGTCGACGACGTCGACGCCCATACTGCGACAGGTACCTTCCACTGTGCGCATTGCGGACTCGATGCTATCGGTGTTGAGGTCAGGGAGTTTGATCTCCGCAATCTTTCTGACCTGTGCCTTGGTAATCTTGCCGACTTTCTCACGATTCGGAACGCCGCTGCCACCTTTAAGGCCGAGTTCCTTCATAATCAACACAGCTGCAGGCGGCGTCTTGATGACGAAGCTGAAGCTGTGATCGGCATATACCGTAATCACGACGGGCGTCAGAATCCCATCACCCTTCTGCGTCTTCGCATTGAACTGCTTGCAGAATTCCATGATGTTGACGCCGTGCTGACCCAATGCAGGACCGACAGGAGGCGAAGGATTCGCCTTACCGGCCGCGCATTGCAATTTCACGTAACCTACAATTTTCTTGGCCATTTTTTACTTCCTACTTTGCGGTACCTTTTCAACCTGCGAAAAGTCAAGTTCTACAGGTACAACGCGACCCAATATACTCACCGACACGCAAAGCCGTGACTTCTCTTTGTCAAGCGACTCCACGGTGCCGTTGAAATTCTGAAACGGACCATCAAGGACTCGGACTTCATCGTGAAGCTCTATATTCACGCCCGCTTCCTTCTTCTCCACACTCTTGCTCATCGACCCAAGAATACGCTCCACCTCGGCCTCGCTCATCGCAGGCGGCTCCGTCGTGCCACCCACAAATCCGCTCACCTTCGGCGTCCCTTTCACCAAGTGCCATGTCTCATCCGTCAGCTCCATCTGAACCAACATGTAACCCGGGAAAAATTTGCGCTTCGTCTGCCGACGCTCGCCGCCCTTGCGGCTCTCCACTGTCGTCTCCTCAGGCACAATCACCTCGCCGAACTTGTCCTTCAGCGAGGAATTCGATATGCGGTCATTCAGCGATGCCATCGCTCGCTTCTCGCACCCTGAGTGCGTATTCACTATATACCACTTCATCGTCATGGCGGCGATCCTAACTCCTGGATAGGCTCAACATGTCCCACTTGCGCTTACACGCAAAACCAGACCTATCTAATCCCTAAAATCAATTCCGTCAACTCTTTTGCAACCATATCGAATGCAAAAAGTATCATTGCCACGATCAGCGATGTCGCGATCACGACTTTCATGGCATATTTCGTCTCGTCGCCTGTCGGCCAGGTGACTTTCTTCATCTCGCGCGCCACGTTCAGCGCTCCCTCGTACACCTTCGCATTACGCCAAAGCACGATGGCCGCAATCACACCCAGCACAATGCCCGCAATCGTCGAATATGTCACATGCTCGCCCATCAGACGCACATCCGTGACATGCACTGTGCCAAGCAGCCATGCCGAGAATTTCATCAGAAACCACGACATGATCATCGCCGCAAAGACAAATGATAAATTTACGTAGCGTTTTACATCTTCCATTAAAAATCGCTCCGCCTGAATTCAGACTAAAAACAAAAAGCCTTTTGTCATGCGACAAAAGGCTCTTGCAACAGGGGTGGAAGGACTCGAACCCTCGGCCCACGGCTTTGGAGGCCGTTGCTCTACCAACTGAGCTACGCCCCTAAATTCCCGGATGCATGCATCCGGAAATCTTTTGTCAGGACAAATTACTTGTCGAGAATCTCGGAGACAACGCCTGCACCAACGGTACGGCCGCCTTCACGGATGGAGAAGCGGAGACCTTCGTCCATAGCGATCGGCTCGATCAGGTCAACTTTCAGAATAACATTGTCGCCAGGCATAACCATTTCGACATCGCCTTCAAGCGTCACGACACCAGTCACGTCCGTTGTACGGAAATAGAACTGAGGACGATAGCCATTGCGGAAGAATGTATGACGACCACCTTCTTCTTTGGAGAGGACATAAACCTGACCTTTGAAGGATTTGTGCGGATGAATCGAACCGGGCTTCGCAAGAACCTGACCACGACGGATCTCGTCTTTCTTGGTACCACGGAGGAGGCAGCCGATGTTGTCGCCAGCTTCGCCGTACTCAAGGAGTTTGCGGAACATTTCAACACCGGTCACGACCGTTTTGTCGATCTGATCTTTCATACCGACGATATCAACGGGCTCGTTCACGCGGATCTGGCCTGTCTCAACACGGCCCGTAGCAACCGTACCACGACCGGAAATCGAGAAGACATCTTCGACCGGCATCAGGAACGGCTTGTCGATCGGACGCTGCGGCGTCGGAATATAGTTATCAACAGCTTCCATCAATTTGTCGATGGACTGCGTACCATATTCGCTGTCAATGCCTTCGAGTGCCTGGAGAGCTGAACCAACGATCACCGGCGTGTCATCGCCCGGGAATTCATATTTGCTCAGAAGCTCACGGACTTCCATTTCGACGAGCTCAAGAAGCTCGGCGTCATCAACGAGGTCAGCCTTGTTGAGGTAAACAATGATGTAGGGAACACCGACCTGGCGAGCGAGGAGGATGTGCTCACGGGTCTGGGGCATCGGGCCGTCATAGGCGCTCACGACGAGAATCGCGCCGTCCATCTGAGCAGCACCGGTGATCATG
>JAFZFY010000290.1 GCA_017555665.1 Pseudomonadota bacterium
GCGCTGTATGCGAAGCATAGGCGCGCACAAAACAAAGCGCGCTGTATGCGAAGCATAGGCGCGCACAAAACAAAGCGCGCTGTATGCGAAGCATAGGCGCGCACAAAACAAAGCGCGCTGTATGCGAAGCATAGGCGCGCCAAATATGTGTATTGACCAAAGGCCGAATCTTTATATATTATTACAAAGTTTCTTCGCCTTCTTTAGCTTCAGAATATGCGCATTTGGGACATAACAAGCGGCTGCCCTTTCCGCGACGCACGATTTCCAGACGTGCCTCATGGCAATTCGGACAGACCTGTTCCGTGGGTTCATTCCAGCTCACAAAATCACAATCCGGATAGCGGTTACATCCATAAAATACTTTGCCTTTCTTTGAACACTTCTGAACAATCTTTCCTGTACATCCTTCACGCGGACAAGATATATTCAATGCAAGTGCCTCTGTATGTTTACACTCAGGATACCCGGAACAAGCAAGAAACTTTCCAAACTTGCCATTACGTATAATCATCGGCTTATGACATTCGGGACACACGCCGGAATATTCAATCACTTTTTCCTGAGGCACAATCGTGCCATCCGGATTGCGTGTAAATTCCATCGTGTTCTTGCATTTAGGATAATTTGTACACGCAAGGAAGTGCCCATTTTTCCCCCATTTAATAATCATGGGTGAACCGCATTTTTCACAAACAAGGTTTGTAGCTTCAGATTCCTGTTTGACATTTTTCATTTCTGCGCTTGCTCTTTCAAGCGCTTGTTTGAATGGTCCGTAGAAATCTGCAAGCGTCTGACGCCAAGACTGTTCGCCAGCTGCGATCGTTTCCAGTTTATCCTCCATATCTTTTGTATATTCGACTTCGAGAATATCTGGAAAACTTTGCACCAAAAGAGCGGTCACAAGCTCACCAAGTTCAGTCGGATGAAATGTATCTTTTACTTTTTCTACATATCCCTTCGACTGAATATTCACAACTGTAGTTGTAATCGTGGATGGCCTTCCAATCCCGCGATCTTTCAACTCCTTAATAAATGAAGCTTCAGTATATCGCTTAGGCGGCTGAGTAAACTGCTGCAATTTATCAATCTGGCGACAAGAAAGAACTTCGCCCTGCTTGATTTCAGGAAGCTGCAGTTCCTGATTATCATTATCCTCTGATTCAGAATTCTTCTCGGCACTCTTGAGCAGAGCTCGTTTAAACCCAGGAAATCTGGGCACCGATCCGCTTACGCGATATGTCAGATCGCCATTTTCAATCGTCACAGTCGTGATATCAGAAACGGCCGGTCCCATCTGCGACGCGACAAAACGCCGCCAAATCAGGTCATAAAGACGATACTGATCGCGATCAAGATACGGCTTGACAGATTCCGGCGTCCGATTGACATCCGTCGGACGAATCGCCTCATGCGCATCCTGAATCTTTACGCTAGCCTTCTTTTTGCTTCCTGTTTCTGCAGCTTCGTGATGTATCGGCTTTTTGGGAAGATAATCATCGCCATAATTCTTTTGTATATAATCACGGCATGATGCAATGGCTTCGTCAGAAACTCTTACGGAATCAGTACGAATATATGTGATAAGACCGACAGGACCATCTGCAATATCAACACTTTCAAAGAGCTGCTGAGCGATATTCGATGTTTTTTTGGAAGAAAGCCCAAGCTGACTGGAAGCACACCTCAACAAATCAGCCGTCGAAAATGGCGGATTTGTGCGCGACTCGCGGCGTTCCTTTTCAACAAGCGACACAACAAACGGCGCAGCCTTTGAGCGCTCCACAATTGATGCCGCCTGCGTCTCAGACGTAATCACCCCCTTAGGATAATTGCGTTCAACCGATGTGTTATCTGCATATATCGTCTGCTTCTTGTCACGGATCAAATTCGCCTGAATCACGGCCTGATGCGGTGTCTCAAGCTGCGCACTGATACGCCAATATTCGAGCTTCTTATAGTTGCGAATCGCATTCTCACGATCCACAATAAGCCGCACTGCCACCGACTGAACGCGCCCAGCAGAAAGTCCGCGACGCACTTTCTCCCACAATATCGGGCTGATCTGATAACCCACAAGACGATCAAGCACGCGACGCGCCTGCTGGCTATCATATTTATTCTTATCGATCTGCGTCGGATGCGCTATTTCATTACGAATTGCCTTCTCGCTGATCTCCTGCGGCAAAATGCGAAGAATTTTAGGCGCATTCTTCAGCGATTTAATGACTTCCGCGATATGAAACGCAATCGCCTCCCCTTCCCGGTCGGGGTCGGTCGCGAGATAGACGGTATCGACTTCTGACGCGCACTTGCGAATCTCAGAAATCTCACGATTTTTCTTAGGAATCGTCACATACTGAGGTTCAAAACCATGCTCGATATCGATGCCGAGACTTTTAGACGGCAGATCCTTGATATGACCGCTGCTCGCGATCACTTTAAAGTCTTTGCCGAGAAAACTTTCGTAAGCCTTAATCTTATTTGGGGATTCGAGAATAACAAGTGATTTAGTCATAGGGCAGAACACGAGAAATTAATGAGAATGCACCATTTAGCATTCAAAAAAAAACGTTTACTTCATCACGGCGCAAAATTCAAATATTGCAATTCAATGATGTCAAAAACACATCCGATCCCCCATTTTTTCATATGGGAGGGGGACGCCTCCCCCTTCGCGGCTATGTGCTCGCCAGTGCCGTGCAAGCCCGGCCCCGCCTCCGCGCATACGCCGCTACCCCCTCGACGAACTAAAAATGCCCTAAAATGAAAAAAGCCTCGCCGGCTGGCGAGGCTTTTGACCAAAGGATTAATCCATCTTCTGCTCTTTCAGACCAAGTCTTCCGAGGAGTCCGAGGAGCAACTTAGCGGCAACCATATCCAGGATATAACCGCTGCCCGAGAAGTTGACCAGTCCAGGAATCTTGAACTGCCAGAAGTACTTCTTCAGGAAGCCATCCTTATATTTGACATAGATGTCGCCAGAAGCGATGCATTCCTTGACGATATCAACAAAGATG
Source organism: Pseudomonadota bacterium (assembly GCA_017555665.1). Taxonomy (GTDB): domain Bacteria; phylum Myxococcota_A; class Bradymonadia; order UBA4248; family UBA4248; genus UBA4248. The sequence continues at coordinate 3,021 of JAFZFY010000290.1, forward strand.
CTCCACATCTCGCCAACAGCCTTGATGAAGTCGACGGCACTGGTAATTCCAAGACCGACGATTTCGAGGATGCCCTTGGCAATATCGCCAGCGTTGCCGCTGGTGAGCAACTGAGCAATGCGGACGATCTTGTCTCGCTGTTTCTTGACGAAATCGACAAGTGGCTTGAGGAGTCTCGGCAACGGTGCAGAAAGACCATTGATCTTCTCTTCGATGAAGGACACGACCTTATTGAGGATCGTCTCAAGCGAAGGCTTGGACTCGAAGAACTCAATGATTTTGACCATCCATTCAGGAAGAAGGCTCTTGATAAAGTCAGAGTTCTCCTGAATGAGTTCTTTAAGAGCCTGCATACCCTCTTTGATTTCCTGGATCTTGGTGGGAATTGTGGTAAGATCGAGTTCACCACTGATAATCTTGATCGCGAGGAAGATAACGACACCGATCGGACCGCCAGCCATTGCCGACATGACAAGATCTTTGATGAAGCTGATGGCGGCACCAATGTTTCCAAGCGCCTTACCGATCTTCTCAGCTTTATCCAGCTTATCCATAAGACCGTCTTTCTCGCCCTCGCCCTGATCTTTGGACGCTTCGTCGCCAATCGTCTTGGCATCGGGAATCTTGGGCGCATCTTCTTTCTCGGATGCAGGCGCAGAAGGCGCATACTCCGCACCAGCCTCTTCCTTGGCTTCGGCAGTGGCATCGACCGTAGTCTTCGGATCCATCTTCGTCTTGGCACTGTCGTCTTCTTCCGATGACGTACCTGTGGATCCAAATTTGAACTTCTTGCCCCAGCTGAATTTGAAGAGTTCGCCGAGATCGAAATCCCACTTTGTGATGTCGTATTCGGCTGTCATGCCGAGCAATGTCGCAAACACGGATGGGATAATCGACAGCGAGAGGGATGTCGAGAGATCGAAACCAATCCCGATCTCACCAGAAAGCCCTGTATCGCCACCTTCAAGCATACCGCTGATACCGACGTCTGCATCTGCGTTGACCTGAGCGACACCGCGAACCTTGATACCGGCTTCGAGGACGCTGCCGATACCGAGTGAAGCCTTGACGTAAGGCGAAACAAAGGCTTTCGCCGAAAGACCAGTCTTACATTCAAGTTCCGTCTTGAAGTGCGGGATACCCTTATCCGATTTGATGTGGAACGGGCTGACTTCAACCTTCGCATCAAACGTAACAGGCTTCAAATCAAGTGACGCGCCAAACCCAACACCGGCACCGATGGTAATAGGCACAGGCCCAGCCATAAAGGTCTGCTCGATCTTCGGCGACTTATCCTTGCTGTCGAATCCGAACAGCTGACGCCCTTCGATGAGCGTGGCATTCGTGACATCAAGTTCGCCGAACACAACGGGGTCATCCCACGCAGTGCCTTCGAACCGGATACCGATCATACCACCAAGCCACTCATTGACCTGATACTTCAGCTTGCCTTCAACCTCAGGCACGGCATCCGGATTATCAAGGGCATTATACTTGACCTTTGCATCGCCTTCGAGCTTGCCACCGAAAGCCTTGATGTTGAGACCGCCTTCAAACGAGAAGCCGTCCTTTGCGCCATCTTTACCTTTCTTCCACTCGAAGTTCGTACAATAACCGGTAATGCTGAAATCGCCTTTCTGATAGCAAATCTCAGCAGAGCCTTTGATGTTATCCAGTTTGTTCTCATGGATGACCGCGCTACCTGACAGGCTCTTGATCGAGAGACCGTCAAACAGCTTCACCTCGCCCTCAGTCCTTGCCGTAGCCACGAACTCTTTAATCTTAGCATTCTCGACATCGACGGTGCCCGTCGCGCTCAGAATCACCTCGCTGCCTGTACCAAGCTTCTGATTAGGCGGCGCAATGCCGACTTCAATCTTACCCGTCAGCTCTGTCAGCTTATTCTTCTTGACATGTACTGAACCACCGGAACCAGCCTTGATCGCGAATATCGGAGACTTCTCAGGCAGCTCGATATCCGAGAGCAGTTCAACATTCGCATCACCACTGACTGCGCCTTCTTCAGCCGTATAGCTGCCGCTGACGCTGCCACCAAAGTAATCCTTGTTCTTGTACACCGTCTTGAAGCCGATCTCGCCTTCCATTGAGGAGATTTTGTTCTCCACAATCTTTGTCGTGATGCCCGCTTTTCCGGCAGGTGTCATATAGAGCGCAAACTTGGAATCATCGCCTGCAAGTTTCTTCTCATCAAGAATCGTCACCGATACCGTACCGGTGAAGGAAGTCGTGTCGATGCAGTCAAACTCACCTTCCGTCTTGAAGCCAATGTAATCCTTCTTCTTCTTCCCATCACGTAGCGAAAGATTCACCACGCCAGAGACGCTCTTAAGCTCGTTCTTTACAACCTTCAGCATGGCAGTCGACTTGCGGAGCATCAGGCTGTCACCGCCTGCAATCTTCGCAAGTTCTTTATCCTGGATCGTAACCTCGCCAGTCGCATCACACTTGCCGCTCTTGCAGTCGTAATCCACCGTCAGTTCGCCGCTGACCTTGAGCGCGTCCTCGCCCTTCTTGACCTGCTTCTGTTCGAGATAGAATCCCGTTGACCCCTTGATATGCGTCAGTTCATTGCTCTTCAGAATAGCCGTCACGCCAGATTTCTGCATGCCGTATTCATAAAGCTTCTTGCCGTGAATCGCCTCACCAAGTTTGACCTTCTTCGTGCATTTAATCGAAGCTTCGCCGCTCACACCATCGTCGCGCTTGTACTTCAAGCCTCTGCCTGTCGCCGCAACCTGGATCTCGAAATCCTTGTTTTTCGGCAACGGATATTTGACAGAAAGGCCGCCCTTGAACAGAACTTCCTTCAGGCCATCCTTGTCGATCTTACAAGACGCACGACAACCTTTGGTGTGGGTCACCTTCAGCTTCTCGCCAAATGTGCAGTCACACGTAATTTCTGACGACACATCAAGCCGCTTGACCGCAAACGTCGAAACATTGATATCGAGATCAGCGGTGCCATTGACAAGACCGATCGTACCAACATTGCCAACTTTGAAATCCCCTTCAAACCCAGCCTGACCTGTCAAGCTCTTCAGTTCATTCTTAGAAATCCTGGCCTTCATGCCAGACCCAGTCTTAATCGTGAACTTCTGCTGCCCGATCTGAATATCGACAGGCTTGGAGTTGGTGATCTTAACATTGCCAGTAAACTCGGAGTTCTCGACATCATAGGTCATCCCCGAACCATTGAGTTCGAGCTCAAGCCCCTTCGGCAGATGCGATGACTTGTGATGGAAGAAGCGCATGACAAACTTGCCTTTGACCGTCTTAAGCCCTTCTTCGGTAATATCCAGGGACACCTTCGTCCTCGGCATCAAGTCAATCTTGTCAGCGCCCTTGCCCTTGCCTGCCACAACCGTACAACGCTTCGCAACCTCGAGAACAAAATTGCCCTGCATCGGCGACTTGTCAGCCTTGATATCCTCGATATTGAAATCGATTTTACCTTTGATATCGAGAGGAGACGCCGTCTTGAGTGCCGTCGTATTACCCGTGTACTGGACATTGCCTTTCAGGAACGTCGGCTCGCTGTCAGTAATCTGCGTCTCAAGCTGAGACCCCTTCAGGAACGAGATCGTCGTCTTTTTCTCATGCAGCTTAATCACGGCGTCTTTCTTGACACGGACCGTCACGGACGGCGCATTCAAGAGTCCCGTCTTTGGATCAATCGTCGCATTCTTCGCGTCACAGTCAAACTTCGGATTTCCCTCGAACACTTTGCTCTTCGGGTTGAGTTCGGCACTAAAGTCGAGTTCAATATTGGTGACTTCATTCGCCTCAAGCGTCAGCTTGACACCATTTTCCTTGTTGCCTTTCAAGACAAGAATCTTCTGATCATCGATCGGAAGATCTTTGTTCAGACCGACATCAATGATCCCGCTGAATGTCTCCGCCTTCACGTCATAATCGCTGATCGTCAGATAACCCTCAAGCTTCAGTTCCTTGCCTTTCATCTTGAGGCCGGCTTCTGTCACGAGTTTGCCGCTGATATGCGTGATCTCCGAATCTTCGAAGTCGAGCTTAAGATTCGTCGCGGACTTGCGTTTTGCACTCAGAAGCGCCACGCTGACGGGACCTTTTTCAAACTTGATGTCACTCATCAGCTGAGCGCTGGCACTGCCGCTGAAATTACCTGTCTGCGCATCAAACACGCAGTTCTCCAGCTTGCCCTGAAGCTGCAGCCCGCTGCCGCTTTCCTCTTTGCCCTTGCCGCCTTTTCCTTTGCCTTTGCCTTTCCCGCCTTCGGCACCCATGCCATAGGTGTATTCGCCAGAAAACTCGATCGGCTGGATCTCCTCGTTGATCATGCTCAGAGTCGCCGAGGCGCCCTTCTTGATCACGAGTTTTGAACCGACTTCAAAGTCTTTGGATAGCGTGAATGTGCCCGTCGCCTGGAGCATGTCGGGCATAAGCTGCGCCTCGAAATCGCACGTCGCCATTTCGGTCTCGCCGTCCTGCGAGAACGCCACTTTGCCGAGAGCAGCAAGACACCCCTGCTCGTATTTCAGGCTGATACCTTCTTCCGTCGTCTTCAGATGCTTATTGTCGATAAACATCTTACCGGTGATCTTCTGAATCAGGTCATCCTTCGCTTTCGTTGAGAAATCACATGAGAAATCTTCCACACGAAGCACGCCGATAGCATTGCTCGATGCCTGCGAGACCGTGCCGGTCACCTCACCAGCCGGATCCACGTGCATATTGTCAAGCGTCAGCCCATAGGTCTGCTTGGCAACCTTGAGTTCAAGCGCTCCCGTGATATCAGCACCACTAAAGCCCTTCTCGTCAAACGTGACCGTGCCGTCCACACTGCCGGTCACGAGCGGATTCGTCTTCGGAAGTTTTATCTCGCCGCTGCTGATGCACACTGAGCCGCCGACGAGCTTGCTGCCTTCAAAGTTCGCAGTACCCTTCGCCGTCACGAGATCGCCGAGCTTCGTCTCTACGGACGCGCTTCCCGAAAATCCATCAGACGTGTACGCCGCGTTCTCGATCGTAAGCGTCGCTGTTGTCTTCTTGTCAGGAAGCCGTGTGCTTCTGAAGTTCATCGGGCTCGTCAGGCTGGCACTCAGCGCATCCCCCTCATAGGAGACGTTCAGAGCGACCTCATCTTCAGGTGTCGCAAGAAATCCGAGATTCGACGCGGAAATATTGCCGATGATCGAGTTGATCTCGCCCTCTTTCGAAGTCACCGCGATGTCGCCCTTGAACTTCATCGGCGTGACATTCACCGTCGCCGGCGCGCCTTCGGATGCCTTGTTGCCGCCTGCCCCCTTCGAAAACATATTGGCTAATCCCGCAAACGTCTTCTTCAGGCTGCCGAGGAAACCGCCGCCCTGTTTCTGACCCTGGCTTGCACCGCCGGCATTTCCGCCTTTCGACACCGAGCCTGTCACTTCCAGCGATCCATCAAGCGTGTTCTCTTCCCCGATAGACACCTCCATCGTAGGCGTCGCCTCAAGCGTGTGGCTGAAAAGACCGGCCGTGCCCGTCACACTCGCGCGCATCGTCGCGTTCTGCCCCGCCTGCGCCACATTGAAAGACACGCTCATCCCCTCCACATCAGGAATGATGACATCAGCATCAATCGTACCCGACGGGAAAAACTGACCATTCCGATGCGTCAGCTTCAGCTCCGCCTGCGATTTCTCCTTGAGGAAACTCGCCTTCAGGCCGGCTGTCAGCGTCACCTCCGACACCTCGGAACCGCTCACTTTCACCGTCCCGCGAACGAATTTCAGGAACGGACTGTCATTCCAGTCCTGACATTCCAGCTGGCTCGTGCCATTCTCGCTCTTCAGCTCGACTTCCTTGTTACGAATCCCGAGCTGGGGAAGGTTGATCTTGAATTTCTTCGCACCAGTGTCGACATCGGTTGCTGATGTCGAACCGCCGCCCTTGCTGCCGCCCTTGCTTGCCCTCAGGCTCGCCTTCGCACCTGCTTTCGCCGTGTTCTCCGCTTGCGACTTCATCGCCTTCGTCCGCGCCAGCACATCCGCGTGCAGACGGCGGACCTTGGCACCGCCCAGCACGCCGCCCAGCTGCTTCATCACGCGCGCATACACATACGGGCGATCCGCATAAAGGGCCGCCAGGTCCTTCGCGATGTCGCTCGACTGCTTCAGCGAGTTCAGAAGCGCCTTGTTCAATGATTCGGTCTGCTGACCTGCCTGCTCACCAAGCACCGGAAGCTTCTCGGCTACCCGCTGTCTGTCGAGTTCAAATCCTGACATATTGCCTCCTTAATCAAGGTAAAAATCCAGCCTCGCGGCTGATAGAAAAATCCATTTATTCTCTACGCAAAATCCATTCCACCAAAATATCTTTATTTGCGTTATCACACACATGCAAGTCAAGCAAAATACAATACTTCATCGCTTTATAACGCATCGTGTTCGCAAATCGACGCCATCTGAGTCTCTCAGCCCCGCCTGCGCATCCCCATGGGGTCGCAATCCCCCACATCCCGCGCCAGCACGCCATCCATGCATCATTTCTGGACATCCCATGCCTTTGATTATATCCCTACCATACGGCCATAAGCCGTCATCCAACACCTCAACCGGAACAGCCAGATGAAAGATAAGATCGCCCTATTTTTCAAGGGAATGGCCATGGGCACCGTCGATATCGTCCCAGGTGTCAGCGGTAGCACCGTCGCCGTACTCCTCAACATTTACACGCGATTCATTGCCGCACTTAAAAATATCAACGGCACACTGATTCGCGCCTTACTCACCCCCTGCGCCTGCAGATTCTCCAAAGAATCGCGCCAAGCGGCTTGTGAAGCAGCCAAACAGGCTGACCTCCCCTGGTTGCTCGTCCTGCTCGCCGGTCTCGCGTCCGCCTTCGTCGTCGCAAGCTTCGTCATCCCCACGCTCATGGAACGCTTCCCCCTTGCCATGCGCGGTTTCTTCTTCGGCCTCGTCCTCGGTTCCATCACGACCCCAGCCAGAAGCATCAGATCCTGGAACTACAAACGTTTCCTCATGATCGCCGCCTTTGCCACGGCCTTTTTCGTCCTTCTGGGGCAGCACTTTTCCCCGCCCGTGCAACTATCAGTCATCACAGCAAGCGGCTCCCAGTCGCTTCAGGAAATCTGCGTCAACGCCGCCTGCTTCATGGAGCCGGCACAAGTCCTGGCCATGCCAGAAAACGGCGCGCTCGCCGCTAGTCTCGCAGACCAAATTGAACCCACCGCCGCCGTGCTCGCTCACGGCACCGGCATCACGATCCCCACCGCCTATTACATCTTCTGCCTATGCGCCGGCTTTATGGCAATCTGCGCCATGCTGCTGCCCGGCATCTCCGGCAGTTTCGTCCTGCTCATCCTCGGTTCATATTACTTCATGCTCAACACGGGCAAAGGCTTCCTAAACGGTCTCATGCACGGCGTGTTCATGGGCAATCATCTACTCTATCTCGGATGCTTTGCCACCGGCGCGCTTCTCGGCATCGTCGCCTTTTCACGTCTCCTAACCTGGCTCATGAGCAAATATCCAGATATGACACATGCCGCGATTATAGGCATTCTCATCGGCTGTTTGCGCGGAGTCTGGCCCTGGCAAACTGCAACAAGCCCCGCGCCCTCCCAGATTATCATTCCGGCGGCGTTCATCTTGGCCGGCCTCGCCCTCGTCGCGCTCACCGTCATCCTACAAATCCGTCATGCAAAGCACGAAAACTCACCGCTTCAAGAATCGTCGACCATAAGCGAACGTAACGACTGAAAAGCCTTTAGGCTTTTCCTTAAAAAACGGCGCTATGGCTTGCAGCCATACGCGCCGCCCCAGCTCGCCTATTGCCGCTTACCGCGTCAATACGGCTCGCTTTTCTCGTCTCGTTTCTCCACATAGATCCACTTATACCAGCTATCGCTGCATTCGAAGGCACGGCAACAACAATCCTCCCTCTGGATATGAACATGCGTCCCCCACGCGTTCATATTCAGATATCATCACAAAATCTATTGTACTCACCAATCATATACACTCACTTGTCATAGCTATATATTCATCCCCCATCCCCCCCAAAAATGTACC
>JAFZFY010000291.1 GCA_017555665.1 Pseudomonadota bacterium
AATACGGGTGAGCGTTAGCGAACCCAAATCCCTCTCCTTTTCGGAGAGGGTGCCGCGAAAGCGGAGGGTGAGGCCATATCTACAGTCGTAGAATAAAACCAACGCTCAAAAAACAGAGTCGTAACAATTATAGAGAGAGCCAGATGAAGTATATCAGAGAAGGCTCTCGACAAATGCCGCAAGCGCCTTCATATCAGCCGTTGGTTCAAAACGCCCCACGACATCACCTTTGCGGTCGATGACAAATTTAGTGAAATTCCATTTGATGTCCGGATTGTTTTTATAATCCGAATCCCTGAGCTTAAGCATGGCGGCCATCGCAAATGCCTTGGGTCCTCGCCCGAATCCCTCAAAGCCTTTCTGACTCTTGAGATATTTATATAATTCCAATTGCCCATCCCCGTTGACATCGGATTTTTTCATCTGCGGAAACTGCGTATGGTAGTGCAACGTGCAGAACTCATGAATTTCCTCATCCGTTCCCGGAGTCTGACCTGCAAACTGGTTACATGGAACATCGATGATTTCCAAACCTTTGTCGTGATACTTTTCATACATATCCTCAAGGTCTTTATAATGAGGCGTAAAGCCGCATCCTGTCGCCGTATTGACAACGATGACGACTTTCCCCTCAAACTGTTTCATCGACACTTCGTTATTCTGAGAATCCAACACCGAATAGTCATAAAAGCTCATACCGACCTCCCAAATGATTTAGATTAGACACCAAGCCCCCTGGGGCTTCAAAGAAATAATGCCAAACGCGCCTAGATACTAGATAATTATGATGATGCACTGTATCGGTTTCGAGATATGCATCCGAGATAAATCATGCATGCGTGCGGCGTATGGAGCAAAGCGACATAGCCGCGCGGCGCGGGCGTATGAGCGCGTGCAGCGCACCGCGAATAGACCGCGCACAAGAAAAGATGATATGTACAAAAAGAATGGGGCATACGCCCCAGCCATCTGCCTCTTCAAATCTCGCTAAAGCCCCAATCCATGCCTGTCAATGACTATTCACGAATCAAACTGAGCTGGTACCCGCAGAAAGCGGAACTCACCGCGCCGCTTTATCTTTCGCTGGCATCCGCGCTTGAACGCGACATCCTCAGCGGCGCGCTGTGCCCCGGCACCAAGCTGCCCTCCCAGCGCGAACTCGCCGATTATCTCGACATCAATTTCACGACAGTGACGCGCGCATATGACCTGTGCCGCGAAAAGAACCTCATCTACGGCATTACCGGACGAGGAACTTTTGTCTCGCCAGGTCAAATGGGGCAGCAGACGCCACAGGCACTTGAACTTGGCGTCGTCCTCGGCTTTCCCTCACTCATCGACCCCGTTGTCGAAGCCGCACGCCAAGTCCTTTCGCGCGACTATCTGCGAGAGATGTTCAGCTATACAGAGCGTCTGGGCATGGCGCACCACCGGGCTGTCGCCGTGCAGTGGATGCGCGCTTCCGGAATTCGGGCCGATGCCGAATGCACTGCCGTCTTTGCTGGCGCACAGAATGCGATTTCCGTCGCGCTCCTCTCGCTGTTTCAGCTGGGCGACGCCATCGCTGTCGACAGCTTCACTTATGCAAACATGATTAAAGCCGCGCACATGGCGCACCTCAAGCTCGTGCCCATCCCCGGCGACGACGCGGGCATGCGCCCGGACGCGCTCGACATGGCTTGCCAGAACAGAGCCGTCAAAGGCATATTCCTCATGCCGAATTGCGCCAACCCGACGACCATCACAATGCCCGAGCCCCGGCGAGATGCGCTTGCAGAGGTGTGCCAAAAGCACGCGCTCACCATCCTCGAAGATGATGCCGCACTCATGCCAGATGACGCGCGCCACGCGTTCTTTGAACGGCTCCCCGAACAGACACTCTATATCGCCGCATCCACACGGCACATCGCCCCCGGCTTGCGCGTCACATTCGCAACCTATCCACAAAGGTTCGCAGCCCCGCTCGCTCAAGGCCTCTACGCCACGAATATCAAAGCAAGCGCCCTCGACACCGAAATTCTCTCCGAACTCATCGTCTCGGGAAATGCCCGAAAACTGCTCGCAAGCAAATACGAACTCGCAATACAAGCAAACAAAATATTCGAGCAGATATTTCCCGGCCCTGGACCAGACAGCGCCTTCTTCCGATGTCTCCCCCTCACGCGCACCAGCGAAAACGGCCCCGAACTCGAACACAGACTCCTCTCACAGGGCATCAAGGTCTGCCATTCCTACCGCTTCGCGACCGAAAAAAATCCCCAAACACACTTCCTGCGCCTCTCGCTATCCTCCACACATTCCCTCACAGAACTCGAAAAAGCCCTCCGACTGCTCAAACATCACCTGCCCGATGCAAATTAAACCGACAAGGTGAGGCTAATTCCGCATTATTTCTGCACGCGCGCCTATGCCTGCGGCATACGGCGCGCCAAAAGCCGGGCTATCGGCTCCGCCGATACGCCCGGCTCATTCCGCATTCCGCATTAAATACCGAATTGCTAACTGCTAACTGCTAACGCTAACTGCTAACGCTAACTGCTAACGCTAACTGCTAATTGCTAATTGAATCAAGTCGACCGTCTCCGTATGTTCCTGACCCATCACGCCAAGCTCGCTACCAATCATCTGCGCACAGAACGGGCACGAAGTCGCGACCTGAGGTGCGTGAAATCCCACAAGTTCCTTGGCGCGCATACGCGCAATATCGCGCCCAGAATCGAGGAAGAACTGACCGCCGCCCCCACCGCAACAATGCGAACACGCAGGATCCTCTGGCAGCGAAACGCCCAGCGCGCGTAAATAAGCAGCGACATCACCGGCATGACGCGACTTTTTCCCCAGACCACACGGCACGTGCGCGACAACACGATTCACAGGCACCTGCGCATGAATTTTCAGGCGTTTCGTAGCCCATAATTCAGCCATAAACTCAAGAAAATGCATCGCTTTGAGCGGCTGTTCTTCCGTGCCATACCGTTCGCGCAGAACCTGCGCACAATGCGGGCATATCGTCAAAATCACATCATGCGGATGCTTGCCAATCTCAGCCATATTGACCTGCCTGCAAGCATCAAATCCAGCCTCGTTGCCCACAGCCTGCAACATCTCTCCACAACAGGTCTCGCGTTCCGACGCATACACTTCATACCCCAAGCGCCGCAAAAACATCACCACATCCTGGAGTGTCCTGCGCGCCGCACGGTCATACGCGCCCATGCAGCCGGCAAATATGAACAACTTTTCCTTCTGCTTGGTCATCTGCGCATCGTCAGGCAACGCTTCAGACAGACACGACTGCCAAGCATTCCGCTCAGCTTTCGCATATCCCCACGGATTGCCCGCGCGCTCAATATGCCTAAAAATCTCATTCAGCTTTTTGGGATGCCGCTCGCGATACTGCAAGGCGCGTCGCAACTCAATAATTCTCGGCGTATGCTTGTTCCCCACGGCACATGCGCGGTCGCATGCGCCACATTGCGTGCATGCCCAAAGCTCCGCCTCTGTCGTCAGTGGTGCTTCTTCAAGGAGCTGCGCATCCGCACGCGCACACATTGACCGCAGGCGAATCATCGTCTCCATCGGGCCTTCGCAGCCTTCTAGCTTTGCCGCAACCATCGGGCACGCATCCGTACAACGCTGGCACTGCGTGCACGAAAAGCTGTTCAGCAGCATACGCGAAGGCAACTCGCTGACACGCGACGCACCAAGCGCAGGCCACGCTTCCTCGGGCAAATCTTTCTCTGCCGCATCCTCAAGCGCCGCCTCAAAAGCCGCCATATCCACAGGCTCCGCACCATCTATCGGATGCCCGTCATGATCGTAGGCGCGATGTTCAAAAAACAGATTCGCAAAAGCAAAAAGAATATGCAGATGCTTTCCGCGCGGTATCAGAACAAGAAAGACGGAAACACAGATGATATGCACTGCCGCACAGAGCAAATACCAAAGATAAGCGCGATGATCAGCGCCAGGCGCGAACACGACCGTGCCATCCGCAAGCAGATACGAGACCAAATCACGCGCAAAATAAGATTCGATCGGCAAATAGCGCCCAAACCAGGCACTTTCACCCCCATTTGAAAGCACCGAGACCATCACGCCGAGATGTGTCAGCATAATCAGCGCAATCAGCCCCAAGATTACCCAGGCTTCCCAGGTCGAGCGAAGCTCGCGCCGCCTCACCAGCCGGCGAACCCCCAAAACCACCACGGCGACAAGCGTCATATAGGCAAAATAGGACTGTATCAGGTGCACAATCCCCGCCGCATTCAAGCCAATCAAATCCCCGATATCAAACGACGGCACGACGCACTGAACCAACAGCTCCACCGTGGCGAACAAGAACACGATAAAGGCATAAAATATAATAATATGCGCATATCCCCACCAGCGTTCGCGCACAGTCCGCTGCCCAAACGCCGCACTCAGCGCATGATGCACGCGCGCCCACTTATGGTCCGCTTTCAGCGACGCACGTCCGCCCCGTATCGCCCGAACATGCAGCGCGACCTCAAAACAGAACACAAAAACACAAATCCAAAACAGACAAAAAAATGCAGCCATTATCCTCCAGCACTACGCCATCTCTATCATCCCGGCGATCCGTGCTGTCCAGAACGCCTGAAACACATTTGCCTTTTCCAAAACATCCCCTATAAACTGCATCTCTGTGCAGCCCTTTCCGGCGCGACGGACACGAGCCTGCAGCCGATGCGGCGGTTCGCTCTTTATTCCAACCGCGCCACTTGTCAAGTTGCAATTCCCTACGCATCCCCCTGATTCCAAATGTCAAAAGACCTCGCTTACGACAACAAACTCACCGAAGACCCCAAAAAGAGCATACGTTCCGGCTTCCTCTGGCTCGGCATCGCCTCGACGCTCTCACAAATTCTCGGTGCCGTCACGATGGTCATCGCCATGATCTTCATGACAAAAGAAGACATCGGAATCGCAACACTCGCGCTCTCCTTTGCCGTCATCGTCGAAGCGTTCAACTCCCTCGGCACAAATCAGGCGATCCTACAGGCAAAATCTATCACCCCCGAAGAGACGCACAGCGTATTCTGGTTCGCATCCGCCTTCGGTATCGCAATACTGCTCATCGCATTGCCGCTCGCGTGGCCTGTCGCATATTTTTACAACAATAATGCGCTCATCCCCTTGTTTATCACCTCCATGGTCAAGCTGCCGCTCGTCTGCACGGCCGCTGTCCCCCTGCAGCTCATCAATCGCCGCCTCGAATACCAAAAGATCAGCGCAATCAATACCCTCACGATGCTCACTTGCAGCATCCTCAAAATCACGCTCGCGATCTGCGGCTTCGGTGCGTGGTCACTTGTCATCGGTGACACAGCTTATGGCCTCGGCACGCTCACCGGCGCATTCATCTGCTCTAAATACCGCCCAAAACTCCACTTCAAATGGTCCGAATGCACGCGCTTCATAAACTTCGGCATCAAGACATGCCTCAGCAATGCCATCAGCCAGTTCAATAAAAACCTGCATTTTCTCATTGTCGGCAAATTCCTCGGCGAAGGCGTCCTCGGCATCTATAAAATAGCTTATGAACTCGCGATGACCCCCGCACTTGCGCTCTTCGTCGTGGTCACAAAAAGCTCATTCCCCGTCTTTTCAAAACTTCAGGACAAGCGCGACGAGCTCACAACCCTCTTCCAGTGGAACCAAAAGAACATCGCGCTCTTTGCCGCCATCGCCGCCGCCGCCATTCTATTCATCGCCGAAGATATCTTCGGGCTCATCCCCAAACCCGAATGGATGCAAGCCAGCACGCTCATTCCCTCCCTGCTCGCGCTTTCCTTCTTCCGCTCCATCATGCTCGCTTACCCCGACCTTCATCGCGCATGTGGCCGACCAGATTTTCCAATTTATACAGAACTTATGGAAACAGTTCTGTTCACCGTCATTTGCACAGCTTTGATATTTATATTCCCATCATACGCCATGCAAGCCATGATATGCGGCTGGATCGCCCTGCATATCATCTATTTCATCGTTCATTGCAAACTCAGCCAGCGCTTCATACAAAATAGCCTCTGGACAATATTCAAAAGCATGCTCCCAGGCTTCGGCTTCTTCATCTTCGCTTCCGCGCTTTCTATTCCTGCATATATCTTCCGCACTTCACTCCCCTATACCAATTGGACACATTTATTCATAGAAATCGCAATTATATTAATCAGTCTCGCGCTATACGCAAGATTTATACTCAAAGTCTCTATCAAAGATTTGTTTAAAAAGAAAAATCAGCCAAAACCTGTCGTCTAATCTATACAAATCCATTAGAGCCTGTTTAGTATTCATTTCTGGCACGCTGAAAGCGTGCCAGAGTACAGCCCGGAGTGAGCACGAAAGGCGCAACCCCGGGTAACAGAATTGCCTATCAAATCTGCCCCCTGAATGGGTGCCACCAATTTGACATATCCACAGTCGTAGAACAGATTCTTATCTCTCACCTTGACGTTCAATCGCCTTGACGAGTACGTCTAATATACTCTGATTATGGTAAGTATCTAACGGTGTGCGGCCCAAATTATCTTTTATATTAATATCTGCCCCTGCCTCAATGAGTGCTCTGGCCATGGCAACATGCTCGCAAATGTGCAGCGGTGTTTGGCCCTCATTATCTCTCGCATTGACGTCTGCGCCTGCTTCGATGAGACACTTTACGACGTTGTCATTCCAGCAGATGGGCATGTGCATCAGTGTCCTGCCTTGATTATCTCTCGCATTGACGTCTGCACCTGCCTCAATGAGGCGCTTTACATTGCAGAAACGCTTACAAGTGTGTAGCGGCGTTCGGCCCTGGTTATCTCTCGCATAGACATCCGGAACAGTATCGGGCTCAATCAGTTCAGTCGCAGGATTTATCGGAGCCGCACTGGTCTCAGGCACTTGCGGAATAGGAAGCTGCGAAACAGGCAGAGGAATAGGCCGAGGAAACGAAACAGGATGTGACGGATCAGCAGGTGAATTTATCGGAGCCGTACTGGCTATCTCTCTCGTAAGTCGATAATATCGATCGAGAAGTGCTGCCAATTCGGGATCAATCCGCAATTGAACATCCAGCGCGAAATCACCGATAAATACTTTGTCCCCTTCAAAAAGCAAACTCGGTGCGCTGATCTTATGGCCATTCAAAAATGTGCCCTGAGTGCTCTTACAATCCACCAAGATCAACTGCTCGGTGTCCTTTAACTGATTGTACTTTATGACGATACGCGCATGGCGCCTTGACACGTCTTTCGCCGGAAGTACCACGTCATTGTACTTGTCACTGTCCAGTATCCAAGGCTTATTTTTGGCATCGTATATGATCTCCCTAGTGCGCCCAATCCGTATTCCTACCGTATTAAAAGTCGATGTCGTCGATGTTCCGTCCTTGTCGGTGACAGTCACACTAATCATAGGGGATTTCCTTTCGTTCGTATATCATATATCTTGCGTGCCACGTCATTTCCGTCCGCACGTTTATAAAACAAACACTTCTTGCTTCTACCACAAGTCCCCCAATCTATCAAGCTTTCCCACACGCTCCGCTTTCCCCATGATTTGCCGGATGAATGGTAACACTGTATTCTCATACACTTTTCCAAATGCTTGACGCATTTTTATAGGTGTAATATTTTGTAACAACTGCTGTTCAAAATACAACAGCACATTCACCACCCCCTAAGGATTCACAATATGCAGCATACATATTCCCGTCGTTCTCTTCTCAAACTCATGGCTACCGGAGCCGCCGCATTGGCCACAGGCACGGTGTTCACCTCTTGTCAAAAAAAGCCCGAACAATCCGCTGACCCAGCCGGCACCCCTTCCGCTCCGAATCCCCAGGCAAACGGCAGTGAATCGCAACCCAAAGATACTGAAAACCCAAAGCGCCTCGTATTCTTCTTCACAGGCACAGGCAACTGCCTGTTTGTCGCAAGCCAGCTCTCGCCAAACGTGATCAGCATCCCGCAGGCACTCAAAAACAACGAACTTGAATACGAAGCAGAGGAGATCGGCATCGTCTACCCCATCTACGGACAGATGATGCCCAATATCGTCAAGAAATTCCTCAATACAGCAAAACTCAAGGCTCAGTATTTCTTTGCCATCGGAACTTACGGCAACAGGAAAGGCCCTTCCGTCGACAAGTGCGCCGAATCTGCGCAAAAAGCCGGTTATACATTCGATTATATCGCCACACTTCTCATGGTCGATAACTGGCTTCCTCGCTTCGATATGGACGAACAGCTCAAGATCGACAAAAAAATCGGCCCCAATCTCGCCAAGATCATATCAGACCTGGAAGAACGCAAAAAATATATCGAGCCCTACGAAGAAAATGAAAACTCGCTTCCTCTGCCCGAGAACAATCCGTCCAAAGTCCCAGCAGGCACCTTTGATGCAGATGGCGTTCACGCCAAAGCGGAAGACTGGTTCACGATCCTCGATACATGCGTGGCATGCGGTCTCTGCACGCGCGTCTGCCCGCGTGCCAATTACACCCTCGAAGGCGAGATCGCCGTTTGCAAGGGCGAATGCGAGCTCTGTCTAGCCTGTGTTCATGCATGCCCGCACAAAGCCATCGTCATCACATACGGCGAAGCAAACCCGAAAGCACGCTACCGAAACCCCAATGTCAGCATGCGCGATATCATGAAAGCAAACAACCAGCGCGGATAACCGCAGCCGTCAGTCTTGCGACATCTCACGACATCAAGTAGTCTACATCCGGGTGATTTCGCCCTTTATCCATCGAGGATTCTATGTCTAACCCGAAAGTTGCCCTGTTCAGCACACAGTTCTGCCCTTATTCACAGACTTTTGTCTGGGACGAAGTCACCTCCCATAAGCGATACGATATCGACATTTATACGCTGCACAGGGTCTATGAAGACCGATTCCCTTACGATCGCGTGTTCACGCTCGATGACAAGCCGGCAGAAAAGCTCCTCTGCCAAAGCTTTCTCTATTCCCCGACACGTGCGAAACAGATCCAAGACGGCAACTATGCACTGCTTGCAGGCCATTTCGGCCCTGGCAGCCTTTACGCACTCCCCTATGCCGAGCGCTTCAACCTTCCAGTTATCGCGACTTTCCACGGTTTTGACGTTCCCCTCCTTTGGAACTTTAGAAAATACAATCCGAGCTACTGGCGTTACGCCTTACTCTCCAAATGGATGCTCCGAAGGGTTGACCGCTTCCTCGCCGCGAGCGACGAGCTTCACCACATGCTCATTGATATCGGTGCCCCCGAAGAAAAAGTCTTCACCTGGCGGCTCGGCATTCGCATCCCCGATATCGAGACGATCCAAACACCGCAATTACAGCACCCACAGACAAGAAAACTCATTCAGGTCGGGCGTTTTGTCGAAAAGAAAGGATTTATCTATACCCTGCGCGCCCTCAATATCCTCAAAAAGAAATATCTCGCGGAAAATAGAGCATTCAATGTCGAGCTGACATGCATCGGCGACGGCGAATGCAAAGCGGAATGCGTCAAGTTTGTCAAAGACCACGGTCTCGAAAAATATGTTCGCTTCCTCTCCAATCTCCCCCAAAATGAAGTCTTTAAAGAGATGGAAGCTTCCGAAATCCTACTCTGCCCGAGCATTGTCGCCAAAAATGGTGACCGCGAATCCGGCATCCTCGTTGCAAAAGAAGCCGCCGCGCGATGCAAGCCTGTCATCGGCACATATCACGGCGGAATCCCAGAGATTATTGACGATGGCAAGACCGGCTTTATCGTTCAGGAACGCGACTCGGATGCAATGGCACAAAAACTCGATCTCCTCCTTTCAAACGATCAGCTCAGATGCGATATGGGCATAGCCGCACGTAAAAAGATGGAAAACGAATACAGATACGAAGACCGTATCGATGCGCTCGAAAAACATTACGACGAAGTCATTGCGCAGTTCAAAAAATAATATCATCATGTCTGCAGAGGCTAAAATTACAATAATTTGTAGCATCTATAACGTCGCAGAATATCTGGAAAAGTTTATCCAAGCCATGAAAAATCAGACTTTTCCAGATTTTATTGTTCTCTTTATAAACGACGGGACGCCTGATCATTCCATCGGCATCATCCAAAAACATGCCAATCATGATCATCGCTTTCAATATGTCCATGTAGATAAAGACCATCATATCTATCGCGGCCTTCCCCCGGATGATCCTACCTCTGCCATCAACTATGGCATCTACGCCACGCGCAATACGGCACTTCAGATCATTCAAACCGAATATTTTGCCTTCATAGACCCCGATGACTGGATCGATCCTGATTATTTAGAAAAGCTTATTCAAACCGCAGAAACGACAAACGCTGATATCACCAAAGCAGAACTCAGCAAGGATCACGAAGACGGACGCGTTCAATTCTCAAGGCGAAATCCTGCCATCCAAAGGGATATCCAGAATAACCGCCCGGCAGCACGAAAACTCTGTGGCAGCCAGGCCATCACCTGCCTATGGCGCACAAGTTTTGTCAAAAAATATAATTTAAAATATAAAGACAGAACAGATGGCTTTGAATACGATTCAGATGATATCTTTATACTCGAAGCCCTGTTGCATACACCGCGTATTGCCTTCTGCGATGCAAGATATCACTATTTTCAACGGGCTACGAGTGCAGTCCACAATATCAATCAGAACAGATATATCTCAACGATTAAAAGCAGAAACATTGAGATCCAGATGCTCAATGAGGCATTAAACCAGACGCTCCCCCCCAGGCATTACGCGATCATTGCAAGACGAATCCTCTGGGAACTCGCCAAACACTACCGCATCTATCTCAAGGCCGATCATTTCGATACCAAAGAATATCTCAGCGGCTGCGCACAGATCGTTTCACAGATTCAATGGAACCCATATATCGATTCCAAATCCCTTGGATTCCTGGAACCGCTGTTAAGTGGAAATCTCCAAAAAGCGCACACGCGCCTGTCAGATCCTTTATTTGTGCTCCTCGACAAAGTGCGCCTGCTGCCCTACGGCATATCCTAAACATACCGTCGCCGCGTATTGGCAACGCCAATAGCGGCGACAAAAAAGCCGGCGTATTGGCAACGCCAATAGCCGGCTCACACACAAAAAAACTTATACCGTCCAACGGCGGTGATAGGTCAGCCATTCCGCAGCCAGAATGAACATCGCCAAAAGCAGCGCAAGCACCCAGATATATTGCGATGATGCCGGCAGATGCGACAATACGCGCAGAATCAGCGATGATTCCTCCGCATTCACCTCTGGTGCCTGTCCGAGCGTCGTTTTCAAATGAATACGCCCCTGTAACGCGGCAGCATCGCGCGAAAGATCCGATTCCACCACATTCGAGAAGTTCGCCGCATATTCAAACACACGGCTGTCATTGGATATATTTTTAGGCTCGATTCTATAAAAGCCAGAATACTCGCCATATACAGTCACGGCATTGTCATAGACGGGAAGATCCTCAAGTTTTGAGCCATCCGGACGCGTGACATCGACACGCGTGATCCCATCTGGCAACGACACATGCCAGGCAGTTCCCGTCTCAAAACCGCGAAGCGGATCGGAGTTCTCATCCATCAGCCAGTCGATGCCGTTGATAAAAAATACCGGCAGACCGACGCGAAAGATGAGGTCACTCTCCACGAGACTGAAACCCACGGCGATCATGCGGCGCTTATCCGTCTTGCGAGCCACCATCAGCGGCCCCTCGATCGCTCGCATAATCAGTTCATCATTTTTTATACCTGAAAATACATTCGCACGTGCGATATTTAGATTTTTCAAGCTCAGCCAACGCGCGATCGCATGCTTGCCATTGACGCGCTCGATCATCGGTGATTCTACACTTTTTGCAGCAAACGGCGAATCCTCTATATCCGGATTGATAAAGATCACGCGCCCCTGCCAATCAGACTGTGCGGTATGCGGCAAATTTCTATATGAATTATCTAATATAACAATATCATTATTGGCACTGAGCGATGAAAGATCGATCTGCCCTTCTGCATTCAAAACAGAAGGATCCGTAGGCTTGATAAATGAGACGCGATAATTTTCATTCAATAGAAGCGCGGCTTCCAAATATAGATTGCCCGGCGTGACACAGGCGATGACAGGCTTGGAATAATCGGGAATACGCGCATACGCGATATTGTCGAGCGTCATCGGATCCACAAGATCCGCAGGATCCGTGATTTCCAATGTCGCCGCCATCCTGCCGGATGACAGCGTCAAGTTATCATATAAGCGAAGCTCCGAATCGCCAGATGCCATCGTGAGCGTCTTTTCGACCGCGACGTGATGCTCTTTCGACGCATCCAAGGTCATCTCCTCATCGGCCAGATCAATGATCTTCAGACGTGCCGTGACGGGCTTATCAAAGCCGTTATGCGCTCTAAAGAAGACCTCAAATCCCAATCTATTCGCAATATATCGTCGTGCATTGAATGCTTCGATCGAGAGGTTGCCCGTCGGCGAACCATAATTGCGCTGTTCAAACGCCGCCGTAGAAGGGATGCGTTTAGAAAGCTCCTCCGCGCCGTCAAACTGCCCATCCGTGAGCAGATAGATCTCGGGATTGGCGCGGTCTTTGACGAGATTCGCCGCCAATTCCAACGATTTGGCGACATCCATAGATGTCGAGTGCACCTGCATGGTCGACAAAGTCTTAGACAGGGCAGCCTTATCAGACTGGAAAGGCCCAGATATCGCGCTGACGATGCCCCCGGCCTCAATGATGACCGCGCGATCGCTGATCGTCATGTGGCTCACGAGTTCCTGGGCATCCTGAATGGCACACGCAAAGCGCGTATCACAATCCTCGCGGCCGCTCGCAGCCGCCATAGATGCACTCGAATCGACGATGATCACGGCATGCCGGCGAGCGGTATCATCCTCCTCCTGACGGGGATCCATAAGGGCGAGCGCGATGAGACCGACGACGCACATGATGAGAAGAAAACTCAGCAGCCGCCGAATCCAGTCATGCCAGCGGCGCGCAGACCGCTTCTCCATCACGTCGCGCCAAAGGCCGATATAGGGCACCGACACGACGCGACGGCGCACGCGAAGCAAATATAATATCGCAACGACGACTGCTATCGCGATCAAAAATGGCAATAATGTCTGCGGCGTATATCCGTTAAATATCATTTCAGGAACCCACCCGCTCTAAAGACTTTGAGCACGATCTCGTCGAATGGCGTCGATACCGGCGTCCGGAAATACAACATCCGGCGCGCCACACAATACGATTCCATCCTGAGGCACAGCGCGTCGAATGCTTTGCGATACTGATTCATCAGAGAGGGCGTCATCGTCAGATCGACCTGCTCGCCGGTCTCTTCGTCCACAAGCGAGACATCGCCATGCACTTTGAGATCAAACTCTCGCTCGTCCACCACATGCACCACATACGTCTCAAATTGCTGATAATGAAGAAAATTCAGAGCTTTCTCATATCCGCCGGGATTATAGAAATCACTGATGACAACAGCCACGCCGCGGCGGCGATTCTCGCTGGCAAAGGTTTTAAACGCATCTTCAAATGAAGTTGCGCCATCGCTTTTTAGTTTTTCCAAAAAGTTAAATATTTTGAAGATCTGGCCTCGCCCGCTTGTCGGCGGCAATCGCTCGATCACCTTGTCATTAAACGCAAGAAAACTCACATGATCCTGATTGCACAGCCCGATATATCCCAAGGCAGCCGCCATCTGTTTGGCATAATTGAGTTTGGCTTCGTCTGCAAACTGCATCGACTTTGAGCAGTCGATCAAAAAGTAGATCATCAGATCTTCTTTTTCTTCAAACAGACGGACGAGCAGCTTCTCAGTACGGCCATACACGCGCCAATCGAGCGCGCGGAAATCGTCTCCTGGCGCATAGTTCCGGTGGTCCGCAAACTCGATACCAGACGCCACTTTGCGCGTCTTGCGTTCCGCTCTCAGCCGCCCGGTGAATACCTTTTTTGACATGACATAAAGGTATTCAATCTTCTTTAAAAATGCTTCGTCAAATAAAGCCATACAAGAACTCCGTCACGCTCTCCAACAGGCGGCATCCCTACTTGCCCGCAGTCTCTTTTGTATTTTTGATGAGATCTTTCAATATATCATCTGTCGATATATTTTCGGCCTCACCTTCAAAATTGAGAATCGTGCGGTGACGAAGCGCAGGTATCGCAGCAAAACGGATATCATCATTTGAAACATTGAAACGGCCGTCAAAGATCGCATGAATCTTTGCCGCCTTGATCACCGCCTGTGCGCCACGCGGACTTGACCCAAAGCGCACATACTGCTTGACCATCTTTGTCGCGCCGTCGATCTCAGGATGCGTCCCCAGCACGAGCTTGAGCGCGTAATCCTGAACATGATCCGCGATCGGCACCTCTGCCGCAAGCGAACGAAGCGAGAGCACTTCCTCTTTGGACATCACCGCCGAGACCTTCGGCGATTTGCCAGCCGTCGTGCGCTTCAAGATCTCGTGAAGCTCATCCTTGTTCGGGAAAGGCACGTTGATCTTGAACAGGAAACGGTCTAGCTGGGCCTCGGGAAGCGGATAAGTGCCTTCCATTTCGAGCGGGTTCTGCGTCGCCATGACGAAGAACGGTGCTTCGAGCTTATAAGTCGTGTTCCCCACCGTGACGCTCTTTTCCTGCATCGCTTCGAGAAGCGCGGCCTGTGTTTTCGGCGTAGCACGGTTAATTTCATCGGCCAGAAGGATATTGGTGAACACGGGGCCTTTCTGGAATTCAAAACACTTGTTGCCGCGTTCATCC
This sequence comes from Pseudomonadota bacterium, assembly GCA_017555665.1. Taxonomy (GTDB): domain Bacteria; phylum Myxococcota_A; class Bradymonadia; order UBA4248; family UBA4248; genus UBA4248. The sequence goes on from JAFZFY010000291.1 coordinate 14,792, forward strand.
TCCACGATCATGTTCGTGCCCAAGATATCGCTCGGCATCATATCCGGGGTGAACTGCACGCGGCTAAACTTGCAATCGATCGCTTCCGAAAGCGTCCGGACGAGCATCGTCTTGCCCAGTCCGGGCACGCCCTCAAGAAGGACCTGCCCATCCGCAAGCAGGCAAAGGATCACGCCATCGATGACCTCGCGCTGCCCGACGATCATACGGCCGATCTCTTCTCGCAATTTTGCGATCTTTGCCTGAAACTGCTCAACTTCTGCTGCTATCTCTCGTGCCATGCTTATCTTCCTTATCAAATCAGGCGCATCCGAAATCTCAGGCGACACGCCTTAATAAATTTATTGCGGACGGATCATGTCGAAATATTTTTCAACATAATTCCGGTAACCCTGCGGGACTTCTTCTGATTCGAGCACTTCTTCGGCCGCCTTTTCATACGTCTGATAGACCTCTCGATACGGCTCGCTTGCGAACCCTTTTTGTCCTGCAGATTCAATGATCTCGCTGGTCGTCTGTGCGCCTGTATCCATGCCGGTCAGCTTTTCATCTTTCAGGTTGACCTTCATCGAAGTCGCCTCGCCCAAAGACGTATCATGGCCGCCATTCTGCACGCCTTCCGGCAGGAGATCGCCCTCTGGAGCGCCGTTCTGCTCGCCCAATTCCTTGCCGAGCTGCGCCTCACCCGCATCCTGGCTGCCGCTCGATGACTGCTGGCTCTGGCCGTTATCCATTTCCTGCTGGCCGTCGCCGCCCTGCTGGCCCTGCTGCGCCTGCTGCTGACCGTCCGCGCCCTGCTGGCCCTCCTGTTCCGATTGTCCGGAATTGCCCTGCTGCTGGCCGCTTTCCTGTGCGTCTTCCTGTTTTTCCTTGCCCTTGGCGCGATCCATAAAGTCCTGCATATTCTTCTGGCGCGCTTCGTCCTTTTTATCGCCCTTGTCCCCGGATTGGGCATCCTTTCGCATCTTGTCGGCCAGATCTTTCAAGGCATCGCGGTTCTCCTGAGCTTTCTTTTGTGCCGCCGCATCGCGAAGCGCCTCTTCCGCAGATTCGCCGCCTTCAGACGCATCATCTTCCCCTTCATGCTCGCCTTTCTCATCGCGCTTCATGCCCTTTTCCTGGCCGTCTGCGCTCTCCTGCTGGCCTTCCTTCTGGGCGCCGTCCTGACCTTCCTGCCCTTTCTGGCCGTCCTGTTTCTGCGCCCCTTGCTGCTTCTGGGCATCCTGTTTCTGCGCGCCGTCCTGACCTTCCTGTTTCTGCGCGCCGTCCTGACCTTCCTGTTTCTGCGCGTCTTCGTCCGCATCATGCGCTTTCTGGTCAAGCGATTTCGACGTGTTATCCATCGCCTTGCTCAGCTTGTTCAGCGCCTTCGATGCCTTATCGCTCGCTTCCTGCTGCTTCTTCTGCGCATCTTCCGCGTCTTTCAGCTTCTTTGCCGCGTCGCTGAATGCCTTTTTATCTTCAGCCGATAACTTGTCGTTGTCGAACTCTTTCTTGAGCTTATCGACGAGATCCTTGTTGCGTTTAAGGGCTTCTTTGAGCTCCGGATCAGTCGGGTCGATATTTTTGGCGAGATCGCCGAACATTTTGGCGAGTTTTTCGAGTTTTTTCTTATCTTTCGGATCGGTGCTGTTCAGGAGGTCGTTAAGGATATCCGCCGCCTTGTCGTAATCATTTTTCTCCAGCGCCTCGGCAAGCGCCTTCGTCTCAGGATCCTCTTTCATCTGCGTCATGCTCTCGACCGCCTCGCGGACCGCCTGATCAAAAGCCTTCTGATCTTTAGCCCCCATCGCGCCCTGAGCGGCCTGATCCTTCTGTTCCATGTCGCTGATTTTCTTTTCGAGCGCAGCGAGCCTGCGTTCAAATTCCTGTGCCGAAAGCTTCCCTTCCCGATCCTCTTTCAGAATCGCCGCGAGCTCCTCCGCAGCCTCTTTGAGCGCCGGATCCTCGATCTCTTCGGCGGCCTCAAGAAGCGCATCTGCCTGTTGTTTTCTCAGTTCCTGCGACACTTCATCCAGATTGGGTGTCTGCATCTCGACGACATCCGGATCGCTCGTCACGGCCGTCTGCCGCATGTCAGCGATACGCGCCGCCGCCGTCGGGATCAGCATCACGAACACCGCCACGCCCAGCAGAATCAGGGAACTCCGCAGATGATCCGGCTTCTGTACCGCAAAAGCCTTGCGCACGAACACCTCCGCAGTTTCCGGGGCATCCAGGCGCTTCATCGTATCCGCGATCTGCACCTTCATCCATTCGCTCTGCGTCCCCACCCGCATGAACGACATCGCCGACGAAAGGCGCTCGCCAAAATCATTTGCCTTGTCGATCTGACGCGCGATCTCGATATCAGGCACACGCCACGGCCAAGCCCAGATCAGCAGGCCCAGCCACGGGCACGCCGCGATTGCCCACAGCCCGACGGGAACATCCGCGCCCAGCCGAATGCACGCCGCAAGCACTGCGCACACGAGCAGCGACACAGCCGCCGTCAGCGCAATCTTCTGAACGACACGGCGCACAAAATAACGCCGCCGTCCCTGATCTATCATCGAATTGAGTTCCATAACACGCAGCCCTTACAGTCATCCTTCATGTCGGCCAAACTCGCGCTTTTACCCCATAATCACACTTTATGAAACTCATTTTGCACGCGCCACCGCGACCGAGCGGCCCGCGCGCGGCTCATGCCTCTTTTTTTGTGGCGGCCGGCTATCTCGCTTTGCTCGATACGCCGTCCTGGGCGGCCTATCCCTGCCGGGATACGCCCGCCCCTTTCCCGCAATTCTCCCCGATATATGCGCACACGCCCGATGCGCACCTTGACTGATATGTTTGATACGTATAAAATATAATGGGCGATTGTTTTCTATAATCACTTGGATATATAAAATGCATATTTACAAAAAAACATCTTCTTCACTTTGCCGCAACATTCACAGGCCGGCAGGCCTCCCAGGACGAATCGCGATCGCGCTGTCTACGGCGATCCTGATTCTGTTATGCCTTGACACGCCCGAATGCGCTGCCCAGGACAACTGCGGCGCGCTGAACGGCAATCCCGCATGGACGAACGGCCTTCAGGGGCTTATCGATGCCATTCAGAACAATGACCTTCAGAACGCCCAAATGCTTTCCAAGCAGCTCGCCGACATCTGCCCGAATGCCCCCACGCTCAATTATTTGCAAGGCAAAGTCTACGAAAAGCTGGGCGACACATCAAACGCGCTGTATTATTACCAGAAAGCCAGCGAAAACACTTATACGTTTGCCGTCGATCCCGGCACAGCCCAGAAAATCTGGTATGCGCGTTACGAATTCGAACACCCCGAACGCAGCGAGCAGTCCGTGACCTCCCAAAACGCGGAACTCGACGCACTCCGGGCGGAACTCGATACGCTTAAAGCAGAAAATCACAAGCTCGACGAACTGGTGCAATATCATGCGCCGTATAAAGAAGCGCAGTATCAGACCATTCAAAAGCTCATGTGGACCGGCGTCGGCGTAGCCGCTGGCGGTCTGGCGTTTGCCGGCGCTGGCGCAGCACTCGTCGCGCTATACGAGCCGAATATCATTTCAAAACATGATGATGGAAAATCTGCATATACCTATAAAGAAGATCCCACACATTCTATCGGATGGGCACTCATCGGAGTCGGCGGTGGATTATTGCTCGGCGGGGTCATACTGGCAGGCATCTATGGTTATAAATACAAGAATTTTCAAACAGAAGACCCGGATATATCTTTCAATCTTTCGCCAAATGGATTGTCCTTTAAATGTATTTTTTAAGGAGCCATTGTCATGACAAATAAATTCATATTCATTTCATGCTTATCCGTTCTAGGTCTATTGGGCTGCAGCCGTGAATTTTACATCAACGATGACTGCAATCTCGATGATACCTATTGCAAAGATCAAATCGAATATAAATGCGTGAAAGGTTCTGTAAACAGCGGTGATTATATCGATCCTGATGATTTTTCGATCGATACAGACAATGCCACATTCTGGCAACAGTTCAAGACCTGCGACCACGGATGTAACGATACGGGCACTGCATGCAAGAATTGCTTATATGGCGCAGATGATCACGGAAATTGCACATGCCCCGCGCATTGCACCAACGGCTGCACCTCGGAGGGGGCGTGCCAATGCCCTGATAAATGTCAAAACGGATGTTACGACGACGGCACATGCAAATGCCCTGAGAACTGCCTGAACGGATGCGATGACAACGGCACATGCAAATGCCCTGAAAACTGCCTGAACGGATGCGATGACAACGGCACATGCAAATGCTCCGATAAGTGCCTAAACGGCTGCCACGACGACGGAAGCTGCATCAAATCTGAGAATTGTCAAAACGGCACGGAAGACGACGGAAGCTGCAAATGCCCGGATCGATGCCTGAACGGGTGTGATGCCTATGGCAGCTGCAAATGCTCTGACAAATGCCTGAACGGATGCAAGGAAGACGGCAGTTGTGCCTGCCCCTCGACATGCGCGATCGGATGCAATGATTACGGCGCATGCATCATGTCGGAAGACTGCAAAAATGGCACGGAAGACGACGGAAGCTGCAAATGCCCGAACGACTGCGCGAATGGCTGCAACGCGAACGGCTCGTGCAAATGTGACATCTCATGCACCAACGGCTGTGACATCACCGGCGAAACATGCTGCCTGGATAACTGCCAGAACGGATGCAACGCCGCCGGGATCTGCCTCTGCCCCAAAGGCTGTGCCAATGGCTGCGATATCAGCGGCAAAGCGTGCTGTCCGGATCAATGCAAACACGGCTGTGATATCGACAACACTTGCACCTGCCCCGGAAACTGCGTGAACGGATGCAGCGATAACGGCACATGCATCCCTGCCACTGGCTGTGAGTATGGCGTTGATGCCAACGGCGCGTGCATCTGCCCACAGTCATGTGTCTACGGCTGCAATTCCAAAGGCGTTTGCCAGTGCTCGCCGCAATGCGCAAGTGGCTGTGATGCTACTGGGGCTAAATGTATATGCACAGCAAACTGCGTGACCGGCTCTTCCTGCAATCAGACCACAGGCACCTGTCTGTGCACCGACAAATGCAAGTCTGGCTGTGATGAAACAGGCACCTGTGATGAAGCATGCCAGGATGTCGAATGCACCGGTGAAAATGAACAATGTCAAAAAGGCGTATGCATTAATCTATGCCACAACAACAACTGTCGATCTGACGAATATTGCAGTTACGGCAAATGCCTGTCTAAAGACCAAAACCACAATCATTTGCATGATCAATATGAAACGTCTGCCCACCAGGGCAAAGAGTGCCGAAAGCACGCCGATTGCGATTCAGAACCCGACAAGGGCGACGGATTCTGCGACAGCTTCCTCGGCTATAAGTGCTCAACCAAATGCACGTCAGATGAACAATGCGTCGATGATAACGAATTCCATTATATCTGCCGTCCGGATGGCAGATGTGCCCCGGATAGCTTTGTGACGGTCTGGGAGATCCCTGAAGATAATTATAAACTCGTATTATCGACCAGTGTTGCCGAAGATTGTGATTTTTCAATCACCTGGGGCGACGGCGATCCGATGAAATTCGTCACATGCAGCAAAGCAAACGAAAACTGCACAGACATAGATCACCTATATAAACAAAAAGGCACCTATACCATAAAAATCAATGGCCGATATAACGGCTGGGCCTGGGATAAAAAAGAAGATTCCACAGACCCGCTGATCTATGGTTATAAAGGGGAAGAGGCATCCCCAGAAAAACTCATTGAAATCAAGGCATTTGGACCAGTCGGCCTGGGCGAATACGCCTTTGCATTCTGCAA
>JAFZFY010000292.1 GCA_017555665.1 Pseudomonadota bacterium
ACGCCGCGCGGGAGACGTGTCACGACACGTCTCTACTCGCCTATCCGCCTGTGGCGGATACGGCTCGTTATGGCTTGGGCAGCTCGAAACCGACAGCCATGTTGAGGATCGGGAGGTCTTTGCTGTCAAGTTTGAGCGCGGCCTGAAGCTCTGCAAGTTCGCCGCGCTGCATGCGGATGACCGTCGCGAGGTCTTCTGAGGCGCAGTAGAGCGCGAGATTCTGCGCGATCACGCCGGCATCAACGCCGCGGACAAGCTCGTTTTCCAACGGGGACGTGAAGAGGATCTCGACAGGCGCGGCCTTGACAGGGCGGAGGTCATCGGTCGCGACCTGGACGAGCTTGTGCGCGGTATGGTCGTATTTGTACGCGCCTTTCTCGAACAAGACGTAAAGCGTGACGCTCTGGAGGTTTCGTGCCGTGGGCGCGGTGCGCTTGCCGTCCTCTCGGTTGATGCCGTAGGCGGACCAGAGCAGCGCGGAGAGCTGTTCGAGCGAGATCATCTGGTCTGTGTATTCTCGGACGCTTCGGCGTTTCTGGAGGCTTTCGGTGAGGGTGGCTTTTGCGGGGAGCGGCTTGGGCAGCGCGATTTCGGGTGCGCCAGGCTCGATGGCCGTCTGCGTGGCTTGGGCGGCTGGCGCGGCTTCGGCTGCAGGCGCGGCTTCGGCAGCCGTGTCGGGGCTGGTCGGCTCGGCTTGCGGATTGGGACAAGTGCAGTCGCAGGGGCTGGACTGGCAGCCGGTAAAAACTGCGAAGAAAAGGATGAGTGCCGGGATGAGCTTCTTCATGTTGTCTCCTGTGGATGAGATGGGCAGGGGGGTCCTGCCGGGTGCAAGTATATTTGAATTTTGTCGTTCAGATAATACTAATACTTGGTCATTTTGTCTCAAATCGGGTAAAGTTAGGCGGCGTTTTGTGCGCCCTGTGGGTCTTTGAGGGAGTCTGTCATGCCGGAGTGTCCGAATTGTCATCATGAAGTCAGTGAAGAAGCGCTATATTGCGGCAACTGTGCTGCGCTTCTGAATGAAGAGGTCGATAACTTTATCGGCAAGTGCATTGATGGCAAATACTATATCCAGGAAAGGATCGCTTCGGGCGGCATGGGGGATGTTTACCTGGCACGTCAGAAAGGCGTTGGGCAGGAAGTCGCGATCAAAAAACTCAAGCGTGAGTATTATCAGGATCGCGTGATTGTGGAGCGATTCATCAATGAGGCGCGGCTTTATGGCCGTGTGACGCATCCGAACGCGGTGAAGCTGCACGATCTCCTGAACGTGAACGGGCAGATATGCATTATCATGGAGTATGTGCATGGCAAGACGCTGACGCGATATGTGGAGTCCGGGTATATCTTCTCGACGCGTCAGATTATCGATATCGCGTTACAGATCGCCGATGCGCTTGCCACGATGCACCAGGCCGGGATCATCCACCGTGACCTGAAGACCGAAAACATCATGCTGATGGAGACGGTTTCTGGGCGCTTTTCCGTAAAGATCCTCGATTTCGGCATCGCGAAGATCAAGGATGGCCGTTCCAATTCGATGACGCAGGAGGGCGTGATCGTCGGAACACCTGAATTCATGAGCCCGGAACAGTGTTTCGGCGCGAAAGTCGATCATCGTGCAGACATCTACTCTTTTGGTATTTTGCTCTATGTGATGATCTGCGGCCGTCTGCCGTATGAGGCGACGAATGCCCTTGCGATGCTCCAGAAGCAGGTCAGCGAACCGCTTCCTGAGCTTGTGCGCATGGATGGGTCGAAAGTGCAGCCGGGGCTTGAGGGCATCGTTCGGAAGTGCGCCATGAAAGAGGCGGATGCGCGTTACCAGTCGATGGTCGATGTGATCACGGATCTGACATGCCTGCAGGAAGGGCGTGAGACAAGCCTTGAGCTTGCGGCTGTGCGGCGCGAGCCGTCGGAAAAGGAAGAACGTGCAAAGAAAAGCGAGTCTGAGCGCGAGTCATCCGCAAAAGAGACGGCACTCAAAGACAGTGGCAGTTCGCCGGGATCGGAAGAAAAGACATCCGGAAGCCGCAAACGCGCGAAAAAATCTGGCGAGAAATCGGGAAGTCGCAAGCGCGCGAAAAAGAGTAGCGAGAACACGCTGGAGAATTCGGGGGACGGACCTTCATTATCAGGGGATATGCTTGCAGTGTCAGGGGAAATGCCGGCAGTGTCAGGGGATGGGCCTGTATTGTCGCTCGATATCTCGGAGGACGGGCCTTCGCTTTCGCTGGAAATCTCGGAGGATGAACTGACTGCGTCTGGGGAGAGGCCGGCGTTATCGCTCGATACACCAGAGCAAAGCGCGTCGATGTTGAAAGGCGGGTCTGGGGACGGGCCTTCGCTCTCTGGCGAGCTGAAGATGGGAAGCGCCTCCAATAGCAAGGCTGCGGACGATTCTGGCAGTGCGAAGAAAGCGTCAAAGGCGCATGACGTAGAGGAGCTTGGTGCAATCGATATCGGCAACGACGAGTTCAAGCTGGGGCCTGACGACGATGAGCCCGTCTCGGATGATCGGGATATCTCGCTTGGCAGCGGACTTGACATTTCCGCCACGAGCGAGGGGGAGGGACCTGACGCTGGCAGGGAGAGCGGGTATAATCTCGGGGTGCTTGAAATTTCGGAAGGCGGCTATAAAACCGATGTCGTCCGGACGTATTCCGAAAGCGGTAAAAGCAAGCTTTGGATCTTGTTTGTCATCGTTGTGCTGATCGGCATCGGGTTCGTGTTATATGTGTATGGCACAGATAATGTGCGCGAGTTTATTGATTCGCATTTGCCGAAGACGATTCAGATCACGTCAGATGATGTCAAGTCTGATACGGGGGGGAAGGCGGGGACTGCCCAGGAGACGGATGGCGACACCTCGGATACGTCCAATCCGGACGGGGGGGGGCGTGCCGAGGCCGAACTGCCCCCAAAACGTGAGCCTGTACCGCCCTGTGCTGTCAACTCGCATGCCGTGATCCTGAGAGGGGTGAATCGCGCGATGATGGCGGAAGCTGAGACAAAACTCAATGTGGACGCGAAACTTGATGAATTGGAGAAATTGCTCAAAGCCGTCAAAGATCCCGCAGGTCCTGAGGCCGAAAGGGCTTCCCAGCTCAATGATATGTACTTGAAGTTCAAGTCAGTGGAGGATCGCGCGGTGAATTTTAAACGCCGTGAACGTTGTGGGGAGATCAGGAATCTTGTTTCGGAACTTCCCGACAATGCGGTTGGCATGCAGAAGAAATTGAATGATATGGCGGTTGCTTGCCAGAGGACATTGGAGGCGGCGCCGACCACGTTGTAAACGGGTTGCGGAATCGTTCCGTGGGTGTTTTGTTATTTGAGCAGGCGCATGCCGCGCCTGCAAAACCTGATGTCAGGTCTGAGAATCATAAGCGTAAGCGAGAAATAGAGATGAAAAAACATTTGATCGTGATGATGGCATGTCTTCTGTCTGGGTGCGCGATCGCGCCAGAAGACGGTCCGTATGATTACTGCCAGTTTGGCACCGAGTACCAGAACTGTGGTGCCACTCGCGATGCCGGCGACTGGATTGACAGTAAGGGGTGCAACAATCCTGTGACGGTTGATGATGTCTATAAAGGGCGGATCTCACAGTCGGAGTCATTTCTGAATCAGAATTTGGCAGAAAATTCTGGTTCGATGGGGAACAGCGGCTATGTCGGGGAGATCGACAGCGATTGCCATATGCAAGGGGAGATAGATGGGCATACGGTGTATGGCTCGGACGTTGATTTTATCAAGATCGAGGTCGAGCCGGACACGCCGCTTGAAGTCCGAGTGGAACGCGCTTTCAATTCCGCGATGTCGCCGGTGGCATATCTGTATGATGACGCTGGACACGCGCTCCTGCCCACGCATGAGGTGGATGGCGTGGCGTATCTGAGGTTCCTGGCTCCGACGAATCCGCTGTTTGTGTCTGTTGAGGAATGGAAGAATTACAGGCACAATCATACATCGGGATGCGACAAGAGCTTGAAGGACTTGCTCAAAGGCGGGCAGGATTATCGCTATGTTGTGCGTGTGGCCGTGCCGGATGAGTATAAGCCGTTGGAAAATATCAGCCTGCTTCCGACGGGCAATCCAGGGAGCAAGCTCTATGAGCTGAGCAAGCCGTTCCATCTCACATACAGCGGTGATGTACATTACGTGGAGTTTAGTTATTTATATCAAAAAAAAGAAGATTTCTTGGAGTCATGCGGTTTCGATGTGTATTTGAATGTCAGCAATGCGAAAAATGGGTCAAAATTAACCATGAGTCTGATCAAAAAACAGACGGATCCTTCTGGAAAACCGCGGTATGACTGGGATATGCGGGATATCAAGAACACGTCGGGGGCTTATGCAATCAGCGCGTTCGATGGTTGGACAGAGGACAAGATTTGGATAGAGGACGAAGAAAAACCGGAGAAATATACTTATCGGTTTGCGATATTTGATAGTGAGTGGAGCTATGATTATGATGTGAGCTATTCGATCTACCTGAGGAAATGCAATTGACGAGAGGAGGTTCGGTATTGCTTGGAATAGCGTGCATTTGGGCGGTTCTGACCGTTGAGCCAAAGGTCTTGTAATGCAGGAAGTTCTGAATAGTCTGTTTGGCCCGGCGACCGGCCTGATCGGCATGGCGCTTCTGGTGATCATGCTTTTGCCGAAGATCGTTGTCCGTGTGCGAGGGCGGCGTGCCCGTCGCCGCAGCCCTTCGCAGAGCCGTCCGAAGCAGCTTGGACTTCGCCGGATGGCGTTGGAGGCGCAGTCTGGTGTCGAGGGCATCGGGGCGCATGCCGATCACGGAGAGGCTTTGGCCGTGTTGAGGGGAAGCCGCATCCGCCCGATCGTGGAGCTTTTCTTGTGTGTGGTGCCACTGATTGCGGTCTTGATGCTGGTGCCGGAGGGCCGTTTCAGCCTTCGCATGATCCTGCTCGTGGTGACGGTGCCTTTGGCCTTGATGGGGCTGTTGAGCCTTCGACATCTGTGGGATCGTGTCGTGTTCTATCGGACTGGGTTCGTCGGCAGGCTTAGCCTGAAAAATGTCAGTCACGATTACAATGAGATCTGTGAAGTGACCGAGCGCAAGGGGATGATCCCGAATACGGCATCGAGCTATATCCTTCACCTGGATGACGGTAGTGTGATGGAGCTTGACGGGGGGTATCTTGAGGATGGGCGTCGCCTGAAGCGGTTCTGGGGCAGTCTTGATGCGCGCGTCGTCGTGAATGCTTCGGAGGAAAAATTGCGAGCGGGTTAAGCGGCGAGGCGTGTTGGGAATCACATGCGAGAAATGGTCAGGCGAACGTATGGCCGCAGGCCATAGTGAGCCTCGCGGAGCGTATGGCCGCAGGCCATAGCGAGCGGTCTTGAAAGGTGTCAAAAATCGTAGTAAATGCGCGGCCTGCTGCCATGGGAGGCACACGATAAGGGGCATTATGCGTTTTGAAGATTTCGTAGGTTTGCGCTATTTGATGGCAAAGCGTGACCGTAACATGCTGAGCGTGATCACGCTGATCAGCGTGAGCGGCGTGGCTGTCGGCGTGATGGCGCTGATCGTCGTGCTGAGCGTCATGGGCGGTTTTGAAGCTGATTTTCGGGAGAAGATCATCGGGTCAAAATCGCATGTCGTGGTGAGCGCGTCCGAGGGGTATCTCGATGATTATGAGGCGATCCGCGAGATCGTGCGCACAGTGCCGAATGTGGAAGGGGTGAACGCGTTTGTCGAGGCGGAGGTGATGCTGAACTCCCCGACAAATCTGCAAGTGGCGATCTTGCGAGGTGTCGATTATCGTGAGATCACGACGACGACAAAGCTCGGCGAGTATATGGAAGAAGGGCGGCTGGAATATCTTGAAGATCCGGATGCGCTTCCGTCGATCACGACGGTCGGTTCGGTCGAGCGCCGAGGCTCGCTGGTGCTCCACAGCGACACCGAGGATGGCGGTCTGTCTAAGGAAAAGGCGGACAAGCTCGAAAAAGCGGGGGCGCGGGCATCGATCGCTTTTGCAGGCAATAAGCATGGGGAATGGCTCGCCAAAGGCGGGGAAATCGAGATATCGGCCATAGCACGCGGGGATGCGCCGGCGGGGAACGCGCCTGCCGTCGTGGAGGATCTCGTGGTGCCGGAACTTGAGCATGCGCCGGATGCGCCGGATCTTGAAGATGCCCCCGATGCGCCTGCGATCGCGGATGAGGCGTTATTGCGGCTGATCGGCGAGGATCACTGGGTCGATGGTTCGGCACCGCGCCGCCAGCCAGGCGCGTTGGATGAACCGGTCTATGACCGTGTGCCGAATGCGGATATCGTGGTTCCGAACAAGCGGTCACGGCAGATGAAGGCGATTCCCGGACTTACGGCGGATGATGTGGGCGTCCGGCGCGTGGGGGCGATCGTGCTCGGGCGTGAACTCAAGCAGAACCTGACGATGTATCTCGGGGCGGAACTGAACGTGATGAGCCCCTCGGGTGATGTGGGGCCGACTGGCGGGCTTCCTAAAAGCCGGCCGTTCAAGCTGGTGGGCAGCTATTACAGCGGCATGTTCGATTTCGATGCAAAGATGGGCTATATCTCGCTGCAGGATGCGCAGGCGCTTTTGGGCATCGGGGATCGCGTGTCCGGGATCGACGTGCGATGCACACGGCTTGAAGACAGCCTGAAAGTTCGGGATGAGCTGCGCCGGCGGCTTGCCGATTATCCCAATGTGCGCGTGGACGACTGGCGGACGCTCAATGCCAGTCTTTTCAGCGCGATCATGCTCGAAAAAGTGGCGATGTTCGTGATCCTGACCTCCATTATCCTGGTGGCATCGTTCAATATCCTTTGCCTGCTGATCATGATGGTCATCGAGAAAGCGCGTGAGATCGCGATCTTTAAGGCGATGGGGGCGACAGACGGGAGCATCGTGCGCATGTTCGTGGTTCAGGGTGGCGTGATCGGCGGTCTTGGAACCGTGATCGGGCTGATCCTCGGTCTCGGTCTGTGCGCGCTGATTACAAGTCTTGGCCTGAAAATGCCGGGTGATGTGCATTATATCACGCAGATTCCCGTGACCGTGGTGCCCGAAGAAGTCGTGTTGATCTGCGTGGCATCGATCGGCATCAGCCTGTTGGCGACGGTTTTGCCGAGCCGGATGGCGGTGAAGCTCGACCCGGTGGAGGGACTTCGCTGTGAGTGAACTTGACCAAAGGGGCGTGTATCATATAGAAGGCAACGATGCGCAATTCTTTGCGCATTATTTAGAGTATATGGAGCGGGATTTTGTCAGATCATAACATCAATTCTGGAGCGGTGGAGATACGCGTGGAAGGACTGAAAAAAGAGTTCTTTCATGAGGGGCGTACCCTTGAAGTACTGCGAGGTATTGACCTGACGCTTGAGCCAGCCTCGATGGTGAGCATTCGCGGCCGATCGGGGGCTGGAAAATCGACGTTTATGCATCTGCTCGCGACGCTTGATGTCCCGACCCAGGGGCGGATCCTTTTCGGAAATCGCGATGTGTTCAGCTTGCGTCCGTCCGTATTGTCGAAGTTCCGAAATGAAAATATTGGCCTCATGTTCCAGTTTCATCACCTGTTGAGCGAGTTCACGGCATTGGAAAATGTGATGATGCCGGCGCTGATCCATCGCGACTCGCATGCGGATGCGAAGCGTCGTGCGGAGGAGCTGCTCGACCGCGTGGGCCTTGCCAATCGCGGTTCTCATAAGCCGGGAGAATTGTCAGGCGGTGAGCAGCAGCGCGTGGCACTGGCGCGCGCGCTCATGATGCGGCCTTCGATACTTTTGGCGGATGAGCCGACCGGAAACCTTGATCAGAAAACGGGCAGCGGCATACACAAGCTCTTCTGGGAACTGAATCAGACCCTGAAACTGACCGTCGTGATCGTGACACATGATGAACTGCTGGCGCGGCGTATGACACGACGGCTCGTGATGGCCGACGGGCTTCTCGTCGAGGCAAAGGATTCTCAGCTCCCGATTGAGGATGCGCCAGATATGGAGCCGTCTGAATCTTTGAGCGATGCATTGCGCACATCCGCTGGTGAAAATAAGGGGTCTGCGGAATGAGAGTGAAGCGTTTCAGACATTGGTTGGGCGCGCTGTGCTGCAGCGCATGCTTGCTTGCTGGCATGTCTGATGCCGTCGGTCAGCCGGTCCTCTTTCCCGAACATGCCGATGTCGTTGTCGATGAGATCGTCCTGAAGGGCAATCATCGGAACCCGAAAGAAGACCTCTTGTACTATATCAAGCAGGAAGCAGGCTCGAAGCTCTCGTTGGATGTCGTGAGCGAGGATGTGAAACGCCTCTTCCGGATGAAGCTTTATGACGATATCCAGGTCGATCTGGATGTCGTCGATGGGCGTAATATCTTGACGTATTATTTCGTCGAAAAGCCTTCGATCGCCTCGTTTGAATTTGAAGGTAACGATGCCATCAGCACGGATGATCTGAAGGAAAAAGTGGATCTCCGCATCGCGAGCCCGCTCGATCTCGACAAGATTGCGGATAATGTGGGCAAGCTCAAGTCGCATTATGACAAGGAAGGCTACTTCCTCGCCGAGGTGACAAGCGAGATCCGTGATCGCGAGGACGGCGACAAAGATGTCGTGTTCCACATCCGCGAATACGACAAGGTGAAAGTTCGCCGTGTCACGATATTGGGGAATGAGGCGATCTCGGATGAGGATATCAAGGGGCATATCTATACGCGCGAATCATCGCTTCTTGGAAAGCTGACGGGTGCCGGCGAGTATAAGGAAGAAGAGTTTAAGCGAGACCTTCAGCGCATCGCGGCATGGTATTCGGAAAATGGCTATCCCGATGCCCATGTGACGGACAGCCAGGTCCAGCTTTCGGAAGACCGCGGCTCGATGTACATCACGTTCACGGTTGAAGAGGGCAAATACACGACGGTCGGGAATGTCGATATCGCCGGGGATACGCTCGAAGACGAGGACGAGATCCGAAAACTCGTGACCGTGAAAAGTGGCGAGGGGTTCAAGCTGTCTCAGCTGTTCGACGACGTGAAGCATATCCAGGATTATTATGGGGATCGCGGCTATGCATACGCGCAGGTCGAGCCGCGCCGCCGCCCTGGAAACGAGCCGAATACGATCGATATCGCCTATGATATCCATCCCGGTGATCCGGTTCACATCGGTAAGATCCTGATCTCTGGCAACCACAAGACAGAAGACAAGGTGATCCGTCGCGAGATCCTGGTGAACGAGGGCGAGCTCTATCACGGCTCGAAAGTGCACGCCAGTGAGGCATCGATACAGCGCACGGGCTATTTTGAGAAGGTGTCGGTGACGACGCAGGCTGCCAAAGAAGCGAACACGATCGATATGCTCGTGGAAGTGACGGAGCGTTCGACGGGGCAGTTCCAGATCGGCGCGGGGTTCAGTTCTGCCGAGTCGTTTATCGGCACGCTTCAGGTGTCGTATGATAACTTCCTCGGGCGCGGTCATTACCTGGCGGCGCAGGGGACGATCTCAAAACTGCGTCAGCTCTTCAATATCCAGTATTTCAACCCGTATTTCTTCGATTCGCTCTGGCGGTTCCGTATGGCTGTGTTCAATTATGAATATGTCTATACGGATTTTACGCGCAAGTCGTATGGCGGTAATCTCGGTTTTGGCTATCCGTTCACGCGTGACCTCGTCCTCGATCTGACCTATACGCTTGAAAATGTGGATGTCGCGACGAGTTCGTTTGGCTCGAAGCAGCGCAATCTTGGCTCGATTCTCAATGGCGGCCTCACGAGTTCGCTCAATGCGACGCTGACCTTTGATCGCCGCAACAACCGTCTGCTGCCCACCAAGGGCTATATGCTGATGGGATCGGTCGACTTTGCGGATCAGTACATCGGCAGCGAGAATGAATATATCCGCTTTTTGGGACGCGCACGCGGTTATGTGCCGATTTTCTGGGATATCGTGCTCAAGTTCAATCTTGAGTTGGGCTATATCGCGAACTGGAATGCGCCAAACAAGGAAGTGCCGATTTTTGAGCGATTCTTTGTCGGCGGTCCGAACTCGGTGCGCGGCTTTGAGCGGTCCAGCCTCGGCCCGACGCGTTCATTCACGACGAATGTCGCGGATCCGACCTCGACGCTTACGAATTTCCAGATCGGCGGCAACAAGGAGATCGTCTTTAATGCTGAGATCGAGATCCCGATTCTCAAGTCGATGAATATATCAGGTGTCGTGTTCTTCGATATGGGCAATGCCTATAACGAAGACCAAAATCTGTCGCTGATGATCGATTGGTTTGCAAAGAATGACGAGGAACACGACAACATGATGCGTTCGGCGATGGGCTTCGGCTTCCGCTGGATGTCTCCGATGGGGTTGTTGCGCTTTGAATGGGGCTTCCCGCTGTCGCCTAAAAAGAATGAAGATCCGGTGGTGTTTGAGTTCAGCATCGGCAACGCGTTTTAAACCTAAAGAAAATGCCCCGCTTTGTTGGGGCATTTCTTTTTAGGGCGCATGCAAAGGATGCGAGGCGCGTCCTTGTCACAACGCATTTTTTTAATTTTGGGGAGGGGGAAGACTCCCCCTTCGCGGCTATGTGCTCGCCAGCAGACGTGTCACGACACGTCTGCTGGCTGTGCGCATACGCCGCTACCCCCTCGACATCGTCTGTTCGGCGTGTTCTGAGCGCATGTGGATATATCGGTGTTTGAATTGCGGATGTGATGGCACCGCGTGCTTGAACATAACCTATATATTGAATTTATATATCTATGTTTGTGTCATCATTATTTTGAGATTTTTTGCGAAGTTTAGAAGCGCGGGTCTCTTTCGGGCTGGTATCGCCGCGCATTGGAATCTTGGCATAATCCGAGAGCAGCTTGTTATAGCGGATCTTTCTATCATTGCCGATCATGGATCGAATAGATTCCTTGAGTGATTTGGTATCGAGCTTATAAGTGAGATCGACGGGATTTGCCCGGACGACGTAGGCGATTGCCCGGAACTGGTCGCTTCTCGAAGACTGTTCGCTCAGTTTGAGCAACAGGGATGCGGCGTTGCTGACTTTTGCCTCGATATACGGGTCGCCGCCGATCTGACAGCCAAGGAATCGGTCGCGCGCGCTGCACATCAGATGCACGATGATGCCGGTATTTTTCATGCCGTCCAGAGGCGGCATGTGCTTTTTCTTGCCTGAAGTCGAAGGCTTGGCGGGCTCTTCCGGGGTTTCATCGTCATCAGCGGCGGGTGTGTCCGCGTATGAGAGCAGCGAAAGCGCTGAAAATCGGTCGATGATCTCTTGCGGTCGATGGGCTTTTACGGCGTATTCGACGAGCTTTAGCTTGAGCGTCATGGGCATCAGGATATCGGCAATCGGAACCGCATCCTGCGTGAGCATGGCTTCAAACATCGTCCATGTGCGCGCCAAGTCTAGTGTTTCGTTGCGCTCGCTGAGTCCGTTCTGCGCACGTGTCATGCGCATGGTATCGCGGTTTTGTGCGGCGCGTTCTGCGTGCATGCGGCGATTTTCCTCGTTGAATTGGATGCAGCGTGCCGCGAGGTTTTTGTCTGCGCCAGCGAGTTTTGCATTTTCTCGCAGCACCGATCGGCGGCTTTCGTGGAGCTGGCTGCGCTCGGCTTCGAGGGCATCTACTTTGTCATAGGCTTTTTCGCAGTCGGATTCGCAGAGCAACGCCTGATAGGTGGCTTCCCGGATCTTTTTGTCAATCGCATCGTAATGCTCGTGTTCGGCCTTAAAAAATGCAGCCAGATCAGGGTTTTTCTCAAGTTTGTATGCTTCGATATCCGCGTACATCTGCTGTTCGATCTGGATATAGAGATCAGCCTTGTTTTTTCGGTCATCGCCAGAGGTTGCCGCCAGATGCATCTGTATATCGTTCAGGGATTTTTGATATTTGTTTTCTATCTTTTTGAGCTTTGCATCCTTATTCTTATCATTTTTTCTGATATCTTTAGATGCGTTCTTGCCCTTATCCTTAGGCGTTTTGGGCGCATTTTTAGCTTCTGCTCTGAGGGCTTTTGTGATCTCGGTGATTCGTTTGTTGAGCTGTCCTGTGTTGAGCGATTTGAACTCCGAGAGGTATGGGCGCATATCTTCTGAATATTTTTTATATCGCTCGTAAGCTTTGGCTGCGGCCTGTGTTTGCTTTGTCGTGCCTTTCTGGATGCCGCCGTCGGTGATATAGGCGAACGCGAGCGGTTTGCTCTTTTGATGTTCGCGGATGAATACGCCGAGCTGGATGGCCACGGTGTCTTCGCTCATGCGCTGCATCGGGATGGAATCTGTCTGGTCATAAAAGAGCGAGAGGATGGGAATGACGGCCTCATTTTTCGGATCGAGCTGTCGCATGGTCGCCAGCGAAGCCTCAAGAAATATGCGCATGCTTTCGCTCGCATAGAACTTGTGATTTGAGATGGCAAGCGGTGAGAACTCCAAGCCGCTGAGATTGCGCAGATCAAGCGGTCTGTAGATTTGCAGATATCCCGACGGCCAGTAATCGTCGCCATAACATCCCGATACCGCGCCCGGACCGAGCGGCTCGCTTTGGGGGAACGCGTTGCCCGTGTTGTTTTCGATCAGATCATACCAGACGGGGTCGTTATACGTGTCAGGCGCGGGCGCGGCCCAAAGCATGGTGGGGAGGAGGAGCAGGCTCAGGAGGAGCGTGAGGATCAGGGGAATTTTCATGTGGTCTCCATGACGTGGGGGATTCATGAGCTTGCCTTCGGGTGGCGTTCTTGTCTGCGGAATGCCTTGTCCTGGGGAGGCGTGTTCAGAAAAGCGCGGATGCGTATGCCGTCAGGCATAGCAGCCGCACGCAGACCGTATGCGCCGTATGGCGCATAGGTCGCGTCCTTGAAAACACTAGGAAAGCGGGCGAATGAAGATGCCGAGTTTCTGGCGGATTTCTGAGAATCGTTCGCTCGTGTTGAAGAGCAGTATGTTCCGTATGCCCGGTGTTTTTGCGAAGTAAGCGTGCCACTGCTGCGGGTTTGTGGGGAGCTGGGTATTGGGGACTTTGCGCCTGATCAGAGCGGCGACGGATGCGGTGAGATCCGCGCTGAAGACGTGCCCGATGTTGGCATCAAGGTTCGCGGCGGCGAACTGGAGCTGGGCGGGATCGTACTGGAAAGCGGCGAGTCCGCGCGATGAGACGAGCTCCAGGACGGCTTTGCGGATGTTCCTGGGCAGGAACGATTTGACCGTGTTGAGGATGTTCGGCGTGGTGACTTTGTCGTCGAAGATGCCGAGGATGCCAGAGATGAGCATGGCGATATTTTCTGGCGGGTACATGATGAGCGGCATGGTGCCGAGCCTGAGATGCGTCATGGCGGCAGCCATGTGGAAGCGGCGTTCGGGTTCGGAGGCGATGTTCAGCGTGGTGAGGTTGAACTGGATGGTATGCGGATCGTCAGGCGCGAGGCTGAAGACCGCAGGCATATCCGGAACGAGCTGCGCTTCGTAACCCGTGACGTTGAATGCTTCGGCGACATCTTTGAACAATGCGGCGTAACTTTGCACGATCGAGATGGGCTCGCCGGCGATGTGCGGGCGTTCAAAGATCTGCGTGTGACCGTTCGTGAGTTTGAGAAGGTCGAGGATGTTCGGGTTGAGATCGATCGTGGTGGCGGCGTGCAGGATCGCGTCATCGATGCAGCCGGGCTGGTAGGGGAACCGCTGGATATAGGCGTTTTGCAGCTGTGCATTGGGCGTGAACTGGGCACCGAGGACGAGCAGCTGCTGTTCGACGCGTGCTTGAAGGTCGATGCGGTTCGAGTTCGTCGCGATGTCGAGCATGGCAGAATAAGGCTCGATGCTGAACGGCGCGATCTGAGCGGCTGCATTGGCGTGGATCATGGCTTCTTTGGGGTCGAAGACACGTGCGGCGAGCAGCTGCATTTGCAACGAATTCGGTGCAATCCTGACAGCCGCGAGCGCGTATTTGTCGGCCTCGAATCGCATGTTGAGCGGGCCGCCGTAGCAGTTGGCTGCAAATTCGTAGATCTTGACCTGGAGCGTGTCCGGAATGTCGTCGAGTTCGAGGAGCTTTTCTGTAAAGGTTCGCAGAATGATGGGATCGCTGCACTGTGCGAGCCACGCCTGAAGTTTGGAGAGTATGGCGGGATCGAGCTTGACGATGGCGGCGGCATCCTTCATGACGTTCATCTGCTTTTCGGTGTTGCCGAGCGCCTTGTATATGTTCGCGATCTTGATGAGGATCTGGATGTTCTGCGGCGGCTTGACGATGTGATTTGCCCTGAGCAGCAGTGCAAGCGCCTCGTTGAGCTTTGAATCCATGAGATAGATATCGGCGAGTTTTTCGATGGCTGCGATATCGTTGGGATCGTTGATGAGGACATCTTGGAGCAGCGGGACAGCATTTTGTGGCGTCGCCGTGTGGTAGATGAAGAGATTGGCGAGTTCTTTTTGTGCGGATAGCCTGATTTCGGAGGGGTTCTCCGCGTATTCGATGATCTGTTCGAGCGCGTTTCGCGCTTCGTGCCAGTGGTGCAGCGAGAGTTCGACTTGCGCGAGTTTCTGGAGGACTTCGACGTTGTTGTGCTGGAGTTCGAGCGCCTGCTTGTATTTGACGACGGCTTGCTGCGGCTCTTTGAACTCGTTGAGATAGATATCAGCCATTTGGAGATATCGTTCAGGCTGATCTTCTTTTGTAATGGCGCGTGTGTGTATCTGCATGAGGCTGTCGATGGCGGCGATATCATGCTTGTTTTTGAGGAGCTTGATGAGCTCATCGAGGATCTGCGTGGATTGTGGCGCGAGCATGAACGCCTGTTTGTAATTCTCGATCGCGAGATCCGTGTTGTTGAGCTGATTCTGAGCAATTTCAGCCGCGAGCTTCCATGTTTCTATGCGTGTCTGTATGTTTTCGAGGCATTGAGCCTGCATGGCGAGGAAGCGCGCGTAAAGGTTGTGGTCGCCGAGTTTGTTCGCCATGTTTGAGGCGACGCGCAGTGCAGGGAGATGTGTGGGATTTGTCTCGACGATCTCGCATAGCGTGGCGAACGCTTTTTGCGGCTGGTCGGGATAGATGGATTCCGCGAGCGCGAGCTGCAGCTCGGTCCTGTCGTCTCCAGTGGCGTGTTTGAGTCGTTTTTCGATAAACGGGATGAGGTTTGTGCGGTTCGGCTCCATGGATTCGAGCCGTTCGTTTGCGATGAGGTTGTCTGGATCGACCTCGATGACGCTTTTGAGCGTGCTGACTTCGTTGTCGAATGCATTTCCAGCCGAGGGGTAGGCGTGCGCGAGATAGGACGCGAGGATATTGTCGTGAATGGCGAGTTTTGGATCCTGCGTGCATTGTGCACCCTCGGTGAAGAGCGGTGCGATCTCGGTGTATTGTCCTCTGGCATGTTGAGCCATGATGAGCATGAATCGCGCGTTCATGGCCTGAGGATCGAGCGCGAGTGCGAGTTCAAGCGGGTGGATGGCATCATCTGGCGATTTGAGCTGCCAGGCATAGAGGTACGCGAGCGTGAGCGAGCATGCGGCTTTTGTGGACTGGGCTTTGACCGCGTTCGTGTAATCCTGGAGGATGGGGATGAGCGAGTCGAAGCGCACCTCGGTGCCGTAAAGCAGCGTGAGCAGGAAAACAGCCGGCGTGTAT
Organism: Pseudomonadota bacterium; assembly: GCA_017555665.1. GTDB lineage: Bacteria > Myxococcota_A > Bradymonadia > UBA4248 > UBA4248 > UBA4248. Next base: position 15,630 of record JAFZFY010000292.1, read on the forward strand.
GTCGGGTCGCTTGCGTAAGCCATTTCTAGGATTTCCAATGCCTTTTTGACGTTTCTAAAGCGCGTCAGCACGCGTATCGCGACTTTGAAGAGGTGCTTTGCCTTGTTTGCCGGCTGTGAGATCCGGCGCGCCTGCTGCACTGCGAGTTCGTAATAGGCGACGAGATTGTTCGTGTGCCGGTAGATCGCGGCGAGCTTTGTTTTGGCCAGGATGTTGTCGGGCGAGATTGCCAGGATCCGTGCGTAGCAGGCGACAGCCTCGTTCGTGTCGCAGATCATGTTTTCTTGAATCTGCGCGATGGCATAGAGCGTGGCGGTTTTGGATTCGTTGTCGGTCTGTAGCCTGAGCAGTTCGTTGAGTACCGAGACGAGTTCTTTCCAGCTTCGCGCCTCGCGAAGGATGTCGGAGAGTTCGCGGAGGACGCTGATCGAATTCGGGTTTTCCTGCTTTGCCAGATAGAGGAAATTGATCGCATAACGGCTTTTGTTGAGCTTGAAGCGGCAGATGGTCGCGATGCGCATGAGGAGCTCGCTTCGCTCGACTGGCGAGGCAGAGGTCTCTTTTTCGATGAGGAGCATGGCGATCTGCGACTTCCAGTTTTTCGTCTTCTGGAAGAGCCGTTCGAGGTTGTGTATCGCGCAGATATCGTCGGGAAAGATCTCTCGGTATTGCTGATAATAGGCGATTGCGTTGTCGGGTTGCGCGAGATTGTAGTCGCAGAGTGTTGCGAGCGTGTAGAGGAGGGATGCGCGTGTGCGCGCGTCGCTCGTGACGTTTAGCCTGGCGCGGTATAGCCTGGCGATGCCTTCGTAGTCGTTCCTGAGTCGCAGCATCTGTTCGAGATATTCGAACGCGGTGCGCTGTGTGGGATCGAGGGAGAGTGCGTTGAGGAAGTTCTGTTCGGCCTCGTTGTGTTTGTTGAGGACATCGATGCAATAGCAGCCGAGCGATGCGAATTTTGCGGCTGCTTCTTCGGTATTGGAGAGTTCGGCAAACCGTTTCTGGAGCTGCGTGGCATCTTCCATGCGGCCGTTTTTGAGCAGAAGGCTTTGATAATACTCGAGGATGAGGCGGTCCTGATTGTCGTTCTGCACGATCGACTGGAGGATCTCCAGCGCCTCTGTGACGGCGCCGGCATTGAGGTCGAGATTGACGGCTCTGAGGAGTGAAAGCTCGATGCGTTCGCGCGGTATCTGGGTGGCGCGGATGAGGTCGATGAGCAATTTGTCCGTGACCTGATACTTGGTCGGGTCGGAGATGGTGTTCTCGAGCTGAAGTTCGAGCGGCATCGTGTCGTTCGGGATGTATTTGAGCGCGAGGTCGTAAGCCTGTGCCGCAGCGGTGCCGTCAGAAAGGATATCGTTCGCGATGCCTGCGGAGAGGAGCAGGGCGGCGTGTCCGATGACCTTGTCTTTCGTCTCTTTGGCAAATGCATTCGTGCGCTGATAGAGCGCCTGATAGTTATCCTGGCGCAGGAAGATCGCCATAGCATGGTGGAATGCGTAGAGCGAGCCTGGCGCGAGTTCGAGTGCCCGGAGGTAGCTTTCGAGACCGCTGGTATGCCCGGCATCGAGACCGCTTTCGATATCGCCCCGGATGCAGTGGCATGAGATCTTAGTCTGTTTGTCTTCCGTGAGCGCGACCAGCCTGTCGATCATCTCGCAGCACTCGGAATAACGCCGCTCGAACAGAAGCATATATATGAGCGTGCAGACCGGCGAAAGGCTTTGTGGCGCAAGCGAAGCCGCACGGTAAAGCATGTTGATCGCGTCGATGCGCTGGTTTTCGAGGCCGAAGAACGTGACGATGCCGCATTCTTCGAGAAGCGCGGCCTGCTGGTCGGAGGGGGTATCTGTGTCGAGTTCTGATTGCAGAAGCGTCGTGACATCGCGGGTCTTGTTGTATGCCCGTGCAATTCTGCGCAGTTCGTGTATCGCCGTGCGGCTGTAGTGATTGACTTCGAGCGCCTTGAGATATCGGACATAAGCGAGTTTTTCGTAACCCGTATATTCGAGTGTGCGTGCGATCGTGAGCTGGATCGCGCATTCCCTGACGCTGTCGCGAGTGCTGGCATAGCGGATCTCGTCGTCATATCCGGCGATGATCGCCTTGAGTTCGTCGGGAATATTCTCGTTGACTTCGAGATCGACGCTGCCGGCAACGGCGGGGTTGCTTCGGGGGCGTGAGGGCAGATGCGTTTCGGGGATGATGTTTGGCGTGGAGAAAGCCGTTTCCTTGATCGGGCTCGTTTTGCCTTCGAGCCAGGCTTGCGGGAGATCGCTGTTGCTGTCGGAAGGTTTGGCGGCTGTTTGGGCGATCTGCGGCTTTTGCGATGCCGTGTCAGCGGGTATGACGGCGTTTTGTGTCGCTGAAGAGGTGGCGGTTTGTGGCTTTGGCGGTTTCACCGTGTTAGACGCGATGACGGCATCTGCTGCCGGTGTGGGCGCCGTATCTGATGCCTGTGGTTTGGGGGGCGGCTTTGGAATCTGCCGTATTTTGGGCTGCTCGCCTGGCTTGGGCTGCGATTTGGGCAAAGTCGGCGGTGCGGATTGTTTTGGCTGGCTGTCGGCTTGCGGGGATGCAGGCGGCGCGGATGGGCGTTTGGGCATGGCAGGCGGTATGGCAGATTGCTGCACATCTGTCATCATCATCTGCGGAATACCGATGCTTGTTTTGTCGTCGCGGCTTCTCGGCGTGCTTGGAAGCGAAGGCGCGCTGATCATCTGTGGAATGCCGATGCTGGTGCGGCTGTCTGGGTGTCGGGCTGGCTTGTCGTCTGTATTCATCCTGGCAGCCTGTGCACGCGCTGGGGGCGTGGCTGGCTTTGGCGTTGACGCGAGAATAGCGCTTTTGAAGGGGGGAGCAGTCGGACGGGGCTGCTTTTCGGCGCGATTCGGCTTCGATGACTTGCCGGCTGAAGGGAGGCTCTGGGGCGGCCGTTCCCGTTGGAGTGGCTTTGAATCGGAAACGACATCTTTGGTTGGCAGTTCCGGGTCTGTCGACTTCGAATCGGACACGGCAGCTTTTGTCGGCAGCTCCGGGTCTGTCGGTTTGGAATCAGACACGGCTGCCTTTGGGGGCAGTTCCAGATGTGCCGGTTTGGAATCGGACACGGCGTTTTGTGTCGGCAGGTCGAACTGTGTCGGCAGTTCCAGGAGTGTCGGCTTTGAATCGGACATGTCGCTTTTGGGGGTGGCATCTGCCGTGATCGGGTTCGTCAGGCTTGGCGCAGAGGCGGCTGCACCGTCTGGGTGCGACGGAGCGCTTTGGGCCGATGCTTTGGCTGCATTGGGGAGTGATGGAAGCCTGGTAGCGCTTGTGAGGGCTTTGGGCGTCTCCGGGGTGTCACTGCCTGACCGCTTTGGTACGCTCCCGGGAAGCTTTGGGAGCGGATGCCGATTCGCGGCTTTTGGCTTGTTGAGTGAGGGAAGCTGGGGACGTTCTTTTTCTGTCATGATTTATCTACTCCGGTCCATCAGACACAATAAAGCTGTTGAATTTTACAGCGATTCACGCGTCATAGCAATATGAATAGACGAGGGGGACGGGGCAGCTGTAGGCAGTAGGCAGTAGTATGCGCGCCTGAGGTTTTGTGCCCATGCATATCGGGTGTGTTTGCGTGCATGAAGTTCTGTGTTTTCAATGGTTCTTGGGGCGTTTCAAGGCAACACACGGTAGGCAGTAGGCGGTAGGCGAGACTGCTATACAAAGGCTTCGGCATGAGGGGATATAAGGGGATATTTATACATGGTTCGATAGGCTTTGAAACGCTCATGATTGCTAGGCAAAAATGCGTAAACCGGGCGAGCGATTTGACAAAATGGGTTTTTCTTGTATCCTAATAGATTTCGGGATGTCTCTACGTTTTGAGGTGTTTGTTAGGAGGAAATATGAAAAAACTGACCATAGCTATATGTGTTTTAGCAGGCTTTGCTGTGACGGCTTGTTGTCCATGTGAGGATGAAGGTCAATGCGTGACCTGCGGGAATCACATCTGCGATAAGGATTACGGCGAAACAGTGAGCAATTGTCCGGAAGATTGCGGCGGGGCAGTCGTGTGTAACAACGATGGGAATATCGATCCGGGCGAAGCATGTGACGGATACAACTTTGGTTCGGAGACTTGCGCGACGATATTGGGCGCTGGATGCACCGGGACTTTGAGATGCACCCCCCTGTGCGGGATCGATTCGGGTGACTGTGTTTGTCCGCCTTCGTCAGCGGTTTGTGGTAACGGTATTTGCGAGAGTGGCGAGAATATCACCACCTGCTCGCTGGATTGCAGAATGCCTCAGCCGGGAGCCGTATGTGGCGATGGCAGCTGCGATAAAGATAACGGCGAAAGTGTGAACAGTTGTCCGGAAGATTGCGGCGGGACGGTCGTGTGTAACAACGATGGGAATATCGACCTGGGCGAAGCATGTGACGGATTTAATTTTGGTGCGGCGACTTGCGCGACGATATTGGGCGCTGGATGCACCGGGACTTTGAAGTGCACGTCCCAGTGCGGGATCGATTCGAGTGGCTGTGTTTGTCAGTCGAAACCCATATGTGGCGATGGCAAAATTGATGCAGGCGAAGAATGCGATGGCAACAATCTCGGCGGGGCGACATGCAGTGCAGTAGGCAAATGCGGAAAACCCACTTGCAAACAATGCAAGATCGACATGAACTCGTGTTCTGCATGCAACACATGCGGTAATGGCAAAATTGATGCAGGCGAAGAATGTGATGGCGCCAATCTCGGTGGGGCGACATGCAGTGCAGTAGGCAAATGCGGACAACCTACTTGTAACCAATGCATGATCGACATGAACTCGTGTACCGCATGCAACACATGCGGTAATGGCAAGATCGATGCAGGCGTAGAGTGCGATGGCACCAATCTCGGTGCGGCGACATGCAGTACAGTAGGCAAATGCGGAAAACCCACTTGCAAACAATGCAAGATCGACATGAACTCGTGTACCGCATGCAGCACATGCGGAGATGGCAAAATTGATGCAGGCGAAGAATGCGATGGCGACAACTTCGGCGGGGCGACATGCGGGGCAATGGGCAAATGCGGAAAACCCACTTGCAACAAATGCAAGATCAGCCTGAGTTCGTGTACCGCATGCAGCACATGCGGTAATGGAAAGGTCGATCCCGGCGAAGAATGCGATGGCAGCGACGATTGTCTGCCTGATTGCACGAAAGTCGTCTCCTCTCAGGGGAAATGCGGCGATAATGTGATCTCGCTGGGCGAAACCTGCGATAAAAATAATTTTGGTTATTATACGAGCATGGATCCGAAGAAGTTCTGTGAACTTTTCGGTGTCGCAAATTCCAGCTCTACCAAAATCGTTTGTTCAGACAAATGTCAGATCGATCTGGCAAAGAGTTGTCCGCCGATTCCCAAAACTTGCGGCAATGGCAAGCTTGATCCGGGCGAATTCTGTGATGGCAAGCTCATCGCGAACGGATATACATGCCAGTCGATTTTGGGCCCTGGTTCGACGGGAACGCTCAAATGTGATGAAACGTGTCTACATACGGACAAATCGGGGTGTTCTGCGCCGTCCACCTGTGGGGATGGCAAGAAAAACGGTAACGAGAATTGCGATATCAAGGACACCAACACGGAGAATTTCCTCTGCTCCAAGTCGTATTCGGGGAGCACTGGGCAGCGGAAATGTGACAGCATCTGTCGTTGGGATGATAGCGGCTGCCATATACCTTCTACGTGCGGGAATGGCGTTAAAGATCCAGGAGAGCAGTGTGATCCCCATGAATTTGTGTCTTATGCGACATCTTGTGCGAATGCTATGGGGCCGGGATCTACGGGATATGTTTTGTGTACAGATCAATGTAAATTCTCGTACACGAATTGTTCGCAGTCGACCGCGTGCGGTAACAACAAGACGGAAAATAGCTCGACCGGCACTAACTATCACGAAGTTTGCGACGGCACGGATCTGAACGGCAAGACTTGTGCAAAACTTCTCGGCAGCGGTTATACAGGCACGCTCAAATGCCTTTCCAACTGCTCGGGCTACGATTATACAAATTGCAAAGCCAAATAATAGAGTTCTGTTCTACGCCTGTGGATATGGCGTTTCGAACCTTTCCCGGCGTGTTCGCGTTGCCCTCCCCACAACGGGGAGGGCTTGGGTTCGCCTGCGATCACCCGTATTTGAGGCACCGTAAGCATGGTGTCTCCATGTTTGTAGCACAGCGCTTACCGTGGGGGCTTGGGGGCCCCTGCACCATCTCTCTTGACGTGACCGCTTCAAAATGTAGTATCTCTGTTCAGCGGTCAGGGTGTTTCGCCTATGATCCAGAAGACTGATTTTTGCCCGGAACATCCCCATGAAAAGCCTGATATGCCGCATATCCGTTATGATTTTCCTCGTATGTTCTGCGCTTGCCGGGTGCAGTTCGGAGGATCCGTGGGAACGGCCTGTTTTGCCCGAAGACACGGTCACATCCGGGAGCGATATCCTCTTGCCGCCAGGGGATATATCGCCTGAAATATCAGGAGATTCCGATCAGCAGGAGGAGCCGTTATCTCCCGAACAAGCGATGCCATCAGAGCCGGAACCCGAGCCGGCGCCGGGGCTTTCGCAGCCGGATATCGCGCCCGATCTGGGTGGCGAGCGATTGCCGGGTGTTGTGCCCGGAACGTTACCGCAGCCCGGAACGGAGGATGCGGCGGTTCAGCCCGCAGAACCGCTGCAGATCGATGGCCTGTCGAACCTGTATCGCGTCAGTGATGTGCTTTATCGGAGCGCGCAGCCTACGGAAATGGGGCTTTCTGCCGCAAAGGCGCTCGGCATCCAGTCTGTGCTCACTCTGCAGCTTGTTTCCTTGGATGTCGTCCTGGAGGAAACAGAGCAGACGGGGCTCGTGTTGGAACATATTCCGATGTTTCCGTGGCATGTCACCGAAAACGAGATCCTCATGGCGCTGGAAGTCATTCGCGATGCGCCGAAGCCTGTACTCGTGCATTGCACGCACGGTGCGGATCGCACCGGCGTTGTCATCGCCATGTATCGGATCATCTACCAGAACTGGTCTCGTGAACAAGCAAAAGCTGAAATGACAAGTGATCAGTTCGGGTATCACGCAGAGTTCGACAATCTTCTGGCACTCATCGATCAGATTGATATCGAGGATATGCGCGCCGCTCTGGCAGTCGTGGATTGAGCCTGAGATTTGACGGCTCGGATGCGTCGTAACCTGAATGTGAGTCAAAATTGTATCACGAATTGAATGTCTGCGAGATTGCGGCTAGAATGAATTTTTGTGCGATGAAACAGCTCTGGTTTGAGCTTGTATTTCTAGGAGAGACGTTATGAAAAAAATATGGCTGAGTGCATTGTGTTTGGCGGCTGTTGCAGGGTTTTCCGGATGCAACGAATCGATACAGGTGGATGAATTTGGCAAACCGGTGGGTTCGATGTCGCTTGATTTTTCGTCACATTCGCTGGCGCTTTCGCAGGCGAATTCCTGCGAGGATTATCGCAAGCACATCTTGGATTCGCTTGCCCGTAAGATCGCATACGAGCGGTTCGGCACATACGGTGGGTATCGCTGGGGCTGGGATGTTGATTATGCAGAGGAACCATCCGCGTCCCCCGATGCAACCAATAGCGGCTCGAAGGAGTCCGCTGGGGACTATACGGTGACGAACGTTCAGGAAGCCGGTGCGGATGAGCTCGATTCCGTCAAGAATGACGGCACCTATATGTATTCAGTTCGGGGCAACGATGTGCATATCACGCAGGTGTGGCCGCCCGAAGAGATGAAGGATGTTTCGGTCATCCGTGGCATTGGGGAGTCGAAGAACTCCGATATGTATGTGCGCGGTTTGATGCTTTCTGGCGACAAGCTCCTCGTTCTGGGCACGGCATGGACATGGAATGATGATGACGAGAAGTGGTGGTATTCCGAGGAGGCATCTGTCGTAAACGTTTATGATGTGTCGGATCACGCGGCTCCGAAGTTGATCAAGACGCATAAAGTGGATGGATATATCGAGGATGCGCGCCTGATCAAGAATAGGCTTCACGTCGTGTCGAGCGCAGAAATGGGCGTTTCCTGGTATGAACTCTATGACCTCGCGGTGGCAGATATCCCTGGCGTTCCGAGATTTGTCTCGCCATGGGAGGACGATGACTTCAGTTATGACGATTGGACGTCCGAGCAGTGGGATGAATATTATGAGAAATCGGAGGCCTGGTTTGACGCCCGCGAAGAAAATATCAAAAAATATCTGCCCAACATTCGCGCTTGGGTGGAGCAGAAATATGCAAGCATGGATGATCTCAAGTGGCCGAAATACACAGATGGCACGGTCAAACGCGATGCCGTGAGCTGTTCGGATGTCTATATTCCTGCGACATCATCGCAGAAAGACGGTTTGCTCCTGATTTCTGAGATTTCTGGTGACAACTTTGAAAACTTCAGCGCAAAGGCAGTCTCGGACTATGGCTGGCTGATCTATGCGTCGACCGAAAATCTTTATGTCGTGTCGAACAGCAGCTATTGGTGGTCCGACTGCATGTTTGATGAAAAAGGCTGCAAGCCGTATTCTCACATTCATCATTTTAATCTCGGCGATGCGAATGGTCAGGTCAAGTACGTCAATTCTGGCGAGGTCGAGGGCATGATTCATGACCAGTTCTGGCTGAGCGAATATGACGGCCATCTGCGCGTGGTGTCGTCGCCAATCTATTGGTGGGGCAACAGTCCCGAAGGGCATTCGCTGTCGGTCTATGATGTGAACACGCCCAGTGTGATGAAGCTGACGGGCTCTGTGTCCGGATTTGGCAAGGATGAGCGCGTCTACTCGTCGCGTATGTTCGGCAAAAAAGGCTTTGTTGTGTCGTTCCGCAACACGGATCCGCTCTTTTCGTTCGATCTTTCAGATCCGAATGCGCCCAAACTTGCTGGCAAGCTTGAGATTCCTGGATATTCTTCATATATTCATCCGGTCGGCGAGAATCATCTTTTGACGATCGGCGAGGATGGCGATGAAAATGGCCGCCTGACGGGAATTCAGCTTCAGCTCTTTGATGTGACGGATCTCGCACATCCTGTTCAGAAATATAAAACAGTCATTGCTCAGGATATTTCAGAGGATGATTATTCTTCATACGGCTGGTCTGAAGCGATGTATGATCATCATGCCATGAATTATCATGAAAAATCTGGTCTTTTGGCCGTTCCTATCAATATCAGTTCGTGGACAGCATATAATTATCATCATTTCTCCGGTATGTTGATTTATAAGATCACGCCGGATACTGATTTTGAACTGATCGGTGGCGTGGATCATGCGGATCTCGTCAACAATGAACGCTATTGGTGGACCAACTTGGATCGCGCGCGTTTCTATTTTAAAGATGCTGGCGTGTATGACAAGAATGCCTACGTTTATACGATTTCTGGAAAAGGCATAAAGGTCAACGATGCCAACAATCCCAAGAATCAGATCGCAGTCGTGGAGTATGAGTGATCATTAGGAATGATATTTGATGCGTCGCTATGCGTCGTGGAACGACGCATACGCGCCGCTTGGAGCGCCGCTATTGGCATAAGCCAATACGCGGCGCTTTTTCTTTTGGATGTGTCCTGCGCCTGTGGCCATGGATTTGGTGTTTTCCTAAGGCAATGAGGTTCTAGGGCGCTTATTTCGCCTACGCGGCGGGCGGCAGGCAGCCCCCTTCAGGGGGCTGATTTGAGGGCAATTCCGTTACCCGGGGGTACGCGCTTTGTGCTCACCC
>JAFZFY010000293.1 GCA_017555665.1 Pseudomonadota bacterium
GCGTATCGGCGAAGCCGATAGCGCCGAACGCCAAGCGTATTGAGCCGTGAGACGTGTCGTAACACGTCTCACGGCGAGATAGCGCGGCAAATATAAATGCCCAACAGGTTAATCTATTGATATAGATACGGTTTAATCACGGAGTGGTTCTTCAATCCTGTATCGCACCATCACGGGATTCGAGAACAATCGTCACGGGGCCGTCATTGATGAGTTCGACATCCATCATTGCCCCGAAAACGCCGTATTTGACCGGAATGCCCTGCGCTGAAATCATGCGCCCGAATTCTTCATACATCGCCTTGGCGCGATCGGGCGCCATCGCAGCCACGAATGACGGGCGATTGCCATGACGGCAGTCGGCACACAGCGTAAACTGGCTCACCAAAAGTATTTCACCGCCGACATCGCCGACTGAGAGGTTCATTTTATCGGCGTCATCCGCGAAAATTCGGAGCTTTGTGATTTTGCGGAGCATGATGTCCATGTCTTTCTGTGTATCGCCCTCGGCGACCCCGAAAAGGATCATCAATCCTCTCCCGATCGCGGACACCACCTGCCCATCCACGGAAACACTTGCCCTGCTCACGCGCTGAATCACAGCTCTCATCGTCGATTACCTATCCTTTTTCATGCGGAAGATTTGCGCATGCGCATGTTCCCCGCGTTTTTTTCGGCATCTGCATGCCCTTGAATACCCACAGCCCCCAGGGGCTGTCCAAGCGAGTGTAACGCGTTTTTCTTATCAATTAAAGAAAACACTGCCGCAAGGAAACCGACATCGGTCAAGCGTCCTGTGCGGGCAATGTCGTACATTTTTCGCCTCTGCCCAAGACTGATATATTTTTTGCCACACTAAACGGCGCAAATGTAACACCTTTGAAGTGGCGCACATCCGCTCGAATCCATATCATCAAAGCGATTCAGCCCATCGTTCTTCTCTGCGCTTCCGAGCCCCCCCTAAAAGCCGGCGCCTCAAAGATAATTCATTCTTGATTTTTTGGCACAAGACATGAATAATCAGCCCCGCTGTGACTGCACTGATGCCGTCTCTCACTGATTTTAGGAGGTTGTGATGAAGAAGTTATCCCGTTTGTTCTCCTGTTTGGCATTTGCTGCCTGCGCATCGTTCGCATTTGCCGGAAGCGCGATGGCCAAGCTCCCCGAAAGCATGGACGAATACAAGGCCATGTATGAGAAAGAAGCGACGACGCCGGAAGGCGCAGCCAAGCTCTGGCTGGAAGCCGCATTTCTTTACAGCGACAGCTCGACGCGCGCCCTTGGCCGCGATATCCTGATTGCCCTGATGAACAAGCTCCCCGTTGATTTTGAGCGCAATGCAGCCCACTCCACGATGGTCGACCGCATCAAGAATCAGCCGGAGATCATGCGTTCGTTCTGCGCGGGCACATCTCCCGAAAACGGCTACACCGCCGACCTCAACAACTGCGAGATCACGGTCACCGGTTCCCGCGAAGGCATGGAAAACACCTGGAACCTCTGGCTGAAGAGCTCCGGAGCCGATTCGCCTCGCCAGATCACCCTGGTCAAAGACGGCGACCACTGGAAAGTCTGGAACTGCCCCGGCCTCTATATGGGTATTCGTCCCTCGACCAAAAAATAGTCTCTGTCAGCAGATGAATTTGCGGCGTATGGAGGCGCAGCCGACATAGCCGCAAATGCGAAGCGTATTGCCCCGCAAGGGGCAATAGCGAGCCGTCCTTAAAATGAATTTATTCATATTTTTTTGTGAACTGCCTACGCAGGCGGCCCTTGAGGCGCTTGACAGACGGCTCAACGCGTTTTCTAAAACTCAGGATCCGCTGCCGAACGGAAAACGCCTCTGGATTACGCATGTGCCAGAAACCGCGACGCGCCCGTTTCTGCATGCGCGGCCATTCGACATCTTCGTCGCGCCGATCCGCTTCTCCAGTTCGGAGATCGAAGATTACAGGGTCAGCCTGGGACAGGTGCCGAAACGCCGCATGGTATGCCGATGTGAGGACGAATCGCCTGAATCACTCGATGTCATGTTTTGCCTCGCCGTAGAGATCATGACACGGATGAACGCCTTTCTGAGCGTATCGGAAGACCTCATCCGCACCATGTTTCAGACCGAGGAAAGAGATATCGATTTTCTTGCACAACATCTTGACGATTTGCCCGGTTCAGTCTACGAACTTGCGCACGAACAGGCAGATGGCGAACTCAAACTCGAATGGTTTGTCGATGCAAAATGGCTGAGATCCTGGCTCGCGAAGCGTCATCGTGATGCCAGATTCACCCCGAATTCAACGACATCGCGTTTTGCCTCTCTGGACTACTGATCATGCGCAACCGCATGCACAAAGGAGACATTTTATGCACATTCGCACCGCGCTCACCCACATTTACAGCATCCTTGACGAAGATGAACCGCTCAAACATGTCGGGCAGCTACGCAGGCTGCTGAACGGCATGAGACTTGGTCTGGAACAGAGCGGCCTCGACGACGATGCCCTCGAACTCGCTCACGAATACCTCGACACCTGGCTCGTCGAAGATGCGATCAAGGAAGATATCGACTCCTTTATCGAAGAGACGAATGACATTTATGAAAAAGTCGTCGGCGAAGATGAGGAGGAAGACGACGAGGACGATGGGGACGATCTGGATGATGACATGCTGGATGACGAATTCTAAACGGTTCGCATCACGCCCTCAGATACAAGATATCCTTATAACCGTTCCACATGGAGCGGTTTTTGTGTATTCATCACACATCAATATATTACTCGCCAAAAGCATATAATACAGTTCACACATAGCGTGTATATATGGATGGCGCAACCGCACACTGTCCATGTTTTATACATTTTATATACATCGTCTAACACGCCATAAAACACATATCATTCGAATAACCACAGGTAAAAACTCATAAAGTCCAGATTTATATTTCAGTTCACTGGACACAAAAAAAGACGCCCGCAGGCGTCTCCTTATTCAAGCATCCAAAGAGCGCTCAATCCCAGCCATCATCGATTGCGGAAAGATCCATTTCCGTGATGCTCCGGGTATCGATCCCCGTCAGATTGGGAATATCTTTTCCGATAATGACTGAACTTCCCACAATATCCCTAAGTGAATCGACATCGTCATGATCGATCTGAGCAAGCGCTTGTTTTGCCTTCAGCGCGGCATTCTCATCCTCAAGCGATTTGATCTTATCGTTGAGCTCGCTGGCATCTGCCGCGACGCGTTTTTCACGGGCATCAAGCGCAGCGAACTTTTTAAGAAGTTCAGTGATGGCATCATTGCTTGTCGGGAGAGAAATGATCGCGCGATAGGACGGATCGAGTGCCTGCAGGCGTTTTTCAGCAAGCAGCATCTGGGCACGTGCGATCAGATATACCTTGTGATTGCTGTCTGCACGTTTTCGCGCCTGTTCGAGCTGTCGCTGCGCAGTGGCGAGGTCTTTGCGAATGGCGCGCGTCGTCTCCAGAGCCTCTTTTTTCGCGCTGTCCACTTCAGCACGATAATCGCGCTTGATCACAGCGAGCTCTGAACGGACTTCTTTAAGTGACGCGGCTAACGAGGTTTTCTCGCGTTCAAGATCCGCGATCCGTTCGATGTCTTTGGAATCAGACACGACTTCAGGCGCGGGAGCGGGGACTGCATTTTCATTCAGTTCGGCGATATGCTTTTCCAGCTCAGCCACCCGTGCATTCGCGGCATCCAGGGAAGCGGTGAGATCTCCCTTTGCTTCGCGAAGGGCAACGATCTCGCGCTGATCCTGTTCATTAGAGGCAGCATTCGTGCGGATATCCTTGCGCAATGATTCATTGTCTTTAGACAGGTTGTAATTCTTATCCTTGACCTTTGCCAGATCCTCCTTAAGCCCCTTGATTGTATCCTTGAGCTCAGCGATAGCCGCGGATTCGGAGACTTCCTTTTTATCCTTTTTATCTTTCGCGTCGTCCTTATCAGACTTGTCAGAACGCTTGTCTTTTTGTGCATTTTCAGCCTTAAGCGCCTTTTTCTTATGCTCCTCAAGCTCGGCTTTGAGCTTTTTGTTTTCCGCTTTGAGCGGTGCAATGCTGTCAATCAGCTTGTTTTTGTCGATACGCGAAAAGATCAGCGTGATGAGCAGCACACCGGCCGCGACCCCTAAGACAATATCCAGCACACTCAGTTCCATAAATTTTCCTTCTCACAGAATCTCCACAAGGGGATTTTCCAAAACCGAAGCGCAGCCCCTTGCCCAACATTCCGTGCGTGATCATACGGACACACTCCGGCAAGTGCAGTTATGCCATGAATTCCGCATGTGTCAACAAAGTCACAAAGGCTCCCCCTGGACAAGCGTTGCGGTTCAGCTCATAGACGTTTTGAAACGCAGTTCCGATGAAAGCCATTCGGGCATTTCCCCCGACTCGCACGAGGCCCTGCCTGAGGCGCATCGCATGAGCGGGTGAATTCCAAGATCCAGAAGGCAGCGGATATCGTAACCAAATCAGAGATTGCAATTACGCGACTAATCACTTATTTTTCGGGGACGTTGAATCTTGGAGGTATGAGGTTCGGAATGCCAAAAGTTATTTATTTTTCAACGAGTGGGAAATGGCAGGAATACCCGCTCGGCCCCCACACAACGATCGGACGCCACCCAGATCAGAATCTCCAGCTGCTCGACAGAATGATCAGCAAGGAACATGCGATCATATCGCTTGCGCCCGACGGCCATTACGTGTTGACAGACATCGGTAGCAAGAATGGCACATTTGTCAATGAGGAACCCGTGTATGGCTCTCGCGTCCTTCGCGACGGAGACGATATCGGCCTTGGCAACCATATCCTTAAATTTGTCGATCCGCCTCAGCCCCCCCCGCAACCCGAGCCCACTGAGGAAGACATCGCCACGACCAAAGAGCTGAGTCCGGCAGACCTCAGCTCCCAGTTTCAGACCCTGTCGGTACAAGCGATACGCCAACCGATATCAGATGCTCATTTTCTGCCTGAATCGCAAATCACGTCAGAACAGGTGCTTCGGCAGGATTACGAGAAGCTCCGGGTTGCAGCCGAGCTTTCAGCCACCGCAGCCACGACCGTCGATTTTGACCAGCTTCTCAATGTCATTATTGACAAAGCCTTCCATCTATTCAAAGCAGACCGAGTCGCGATCCTCCTTCGAGATGAGAGTGGCCAGATGTGCACGCGCGTCGCCCTTGATAGAGACCGAAAACCCATTCAGCATTTCAAAATATCTGAAACCCTACTCGAAGAAGTCATCATCGAAAAAAGCGCTGTTCTATCTGGCGATGCGCTCAGCGATCAGAGATTTTCAGCCTCCAACTCGCTGATCGTCGCCAACGTCCGTTCGACGATGTGCGTCCCCTTGATCTATGAAGACGAAGTGCTCGGTGTGATTAATCTTGACACCCAGCTTATGACGGGGGCTTTTGTCGAAAAAGACCTCCAGATTCTGACCGGATTCGCCCGTCAGGCAGCCTTTACACTCCAGCAAGGGCGGATGATCGAGGAGACACGCAAAAACGCTATCATTCGCGACAATCTGCGCCGCATCATATCACCGCATCTCGTCGACGATGTCATGAGCGGCAAGATCCAGCTTCAGAAGAACGGGCAGCGCACAGAATCGACGGTACTTTTTGCCGATATACGCGGGTTCACCCAGCTCACAGAACAGCATGAGCCGGAACTCATCGTCAACATGCTCAATGAGATCTTTGAAAAGATGGTCGAGTGCATTTTCAATCATGACGGTGTCCTCGATAAATTTATCGGCGACGAAGTCATGGCCGTCTGGGGTGTGCGCGTCGGTCAGGAAAATCATGCGCTCAGTGCAGTCCATTGCGCGATCGAGATGATGAATGCCATACACCAGATGAACACGATCCGTAAGGCTCGTTTCCAGCCCCCGATCTATATCGGAATCGGCATCGCAACAGGCGTAGTGATTGCCGGCTATATGGGCTCAACTCAGGCCATGAGCTATACCGTGATCGGCGATACCGTGAATCTCGGAGCCAGACTTTGTTCTGCCGCGCAGCCCAGCGAGATCCTGATCAACGAAGAAGCATGGAAACGCGTCAACGATACCGTTGAATCCGTCATGCTCCCCCCCATCATGGTCAAAGGGAAACGCGACCAAGTATCGGTTTACAGGGTATACTGGCAGGAATAAAAACTTCTTTTTCAAAAGATTTCCATACTCAGATAAAATATTTGTAATATAGAAGATTGTCCGGATTCTCAGAGTCCGGTTTAATCTAACGGGGGTTCCCCCTGTCAAACACTGACACGCAGGAGAAAGCATGGCAGAAACAAAGACAAAAGCCTGGCGCAACGATGCGATTGCCAAGGTCACTGGACGAGCAAAATATGCAGACGATTACAAATTCTACGGCATGCTTCATGTCGTTCCCGTCTATACCGATGCCGTAAGCGCTGAAATTAGAGCGATTCATACAGAAGAAGCAGAAAAAATGCCCGGTATCGTCCGAATCGTGACAGCCAAGGATGTCCCAGGCAACCCGCATTACGGTCAGATTCAAAAAGACTACAGAATCCTCGCGGATGACCGCATCCGTATGAACGGCGATGTCATTGCGCTTGTCATCGGTGAAACAAGAGCCCAGGCGCTTGAGGCAGCCAAATATGTAAGGGCAGACCTGTCGCCGCTTCCAGCGATCTTTGACCCAGAGGAAGCCGCCAAAGAAGGGGCATTTCTCATTCATCCCGACAAGGGAACCAATATCATCAATCATCACAAGGTCCGCACAGGCGATGCCGAAGAAGCATTCAAGCATTGCGATATCATCCTCGATGAATTCTTTGCCACGCAACATCAGGAACACGCCTATATCGAACCCGAATCAAGCGTTGCAGATCCTGGTGATGACGGCGTGATCCGTATCTACGGCTCCATGCAGCACCCCTTTGTCGCGCGTCGCTTCAGTGCCTGCGTTCTAGGCGAGCCGCTTTCAAACATCGATGTACTGACGATCCCCGTAGGCGGTGGTTTTGGCGGCAAGGATGACACGGCAGCCATCGTTGCGGCAAGAGCAGCCCTCTGCGCAAGGCTTACAGACCGCCCGTGCAAGCTCACCTACGACCGCGAATGGTCCATGAAAGAGAGCTACAAGCGTCATCCATACAAAATCTATTACAAGATGGGACTCACCAAGGACGGCAAGATCCAGGCGTGTCATGTCACCGTCTACGCAGACGGCGGCGCCTATTGCTCTGTCACCCCCTGGGTCACGTTCCGCTCTACCGCGCAGTGCTGCGGTCCCTATGTCGTTCCCAATGTCCACTGCGACATCTACGGTGTCCACACGAACAACGTATTCACGGGCGCATTCCGAGGCTTTGGCTCGCCACAGATCAATTACGTCGTCGAGCAGATGGTCGAAAAAGCCGCAGAGGCACTCGGCATGGATGAAATCGAATTCAGACGTCTCAACTGTGTCAAACAAGGCTCGACCACCGTCACCCTCCAAAAGCTCGACAACCACACCGTAAGCCTTGAACAGGTGCTCAGCACGACGATTGAAAAGATCGGCTATTACGAGAAACGCAAGAACAACACCTACGGCAAACTCAACGAAAATGGCGAATATTACGGCATCGGACTCGCCATGAGCTACCGCGGCATGAGCCTCGGGGCTGAAGGTCCCGACTTCTGTGCGGCAATTATTAATGCTCAGTTCGACGGATCGATCATCATCGAAACCGGCATCCACGAGAACGGCCAGGGTTCGGAAAGCGCCATGATCATCACGGCCGCAGAATACCTCGGGGTCAATCGCGACCGTATCCGTTACCACAGATCCTCGACATCCACGATCCCAGATTCAGGCACAACCGTCGCGTCTCGCGGCACGATCATGGGCACAAGCGCCGTCGTCCTCGCGGCGACAAAGCTCAAAGCACAGATGTCTCAATGCCTCGCGCCTGCCCTTGAATGCAATCCAGAAGAAATCGTCTTCGCCAACGACTGCCTGACCGCCCCCAACGGAAAATCACTCACCTGGGATCAGGCCGTGCTCAAGATGTTTTTCCTTCGCGAACACCCCTTTGCTCAAGACACGTTCCGCGTCCGCGACGGCATCGATTGTTCCTGGGATGAGGAGACCGGTCACGGCAAAGCCTATTTCACATGGGTCTATGGCTGCCAGGCCGCCGAAATCGCCATCAATCCCAAGACAGGCAAGATCCGCCTGATCAACGCTGCGGCGACACATGATGTCGGCAAAGCAGTCAACCCCCCGTTCGTCATTGGCCAGATCAATGGCGGCATGGCTCAGGGCTTCGGTTATGGAACCATGGAAGATCTTGGCATCAAAGATGGCAAGATCGCAAACCTGAACCTCGGAAAATACAAAATTCCGAAAGCAAACGAACTTCCCGATTTCATCGTCACACTCGTCGAGAATTATGATCCCATGTCCAAATCCGGCGCAAAAGGTATCGGTGAACCGGCTCTTGAACTCATGGCACCTGCAGTCGCGAACGCGATCGCACACGCCACTGGCAAGCGCTATCAAAAACTGCCCATGATCATCCCGCCAGAAAAGTAGTTTGCCCTAGCCTGAACGCATCCGCGTTCAGACTCAGTATTTTCCCACAAAATCTTTCAGGACTTAAACATGGAAATCAAAGTCAACGGAACACTACATATCGTCGATGACAGCCGCCAGGATGACGAGCTTCTCAACTGGCTTCGTGAAGATCTCAACCTGACCGGCACCAAAAATGGTTGCCACGTCGGCATCTGCGGTGCCTGTGTCGTCCTCATTGATAATAAACCGATGCGCGCCTGCCGACGCCTGCTCAAGCATGCTGACGGCAAAGAGGTCACAACGATCGAAGGACTCAAAGGCCAAAACGGCGCGCTCCATCCACTCCAGCAGGCTTTTGTCGATCACGGTTCAGTGCAGTGCGGCTATTGCATTCCAGGAATGATCATGACTGGACATGCCCTCCTGCTCCAGAACCATCATCCCTCAAGAGAAGATATCCGAAAAGCCATCGCCAACAATCTGTGCCGATGCACGGGATATGTCCAGATTGTCGATGCAATTGAAGCGGCTGGAAGCGCATACGACGAAAACGCATGACCGATAACGGCTCTGAAAACACACTCAGACTCACTGAACCTGTAGAAATCGACACACGACGTCCTACGCGCTTCGGGATGCTCAAAAAGTTCTCCCTGCTCGTAAACATATTCTTCGCATGGATATACGCCCGTGTTGTTCACGAACCCTCGCAGGTTCAGGAGGTGCTCTCTATCCCTAGAGATGACGCAGTCGTCTATCTGCTCGCATCCGAAAACAAACACGACTTTCTCTTTCTCAACGACCTCTGTCTCAAAACAGGGATGCCCCTCGCTTTCACAAGCAACGGAAAGAGCAAGCTCAAATATTCAACACTCGCAAGACGCATTCTCGGCATCTTCTCGAAGCAGAAAAAACAGCCCTCTGTTCCAGATATTGCGCAGTGCGTTCTGGAACGCCGCCCCCTGCTGATATTCCTCAATCAGTACGGCATTCACGAACGCCAGAACACGCTCAGGACAGACGAGATCTTCGAGGCCATTCGACAGCTCTCGATGAGAAATCCCAACCTCAGGATTCACTTTATCCCCGTTGGGATTATTTGGGAAAGACGCGCTGAAAGCTACAAGCATACGCTTTTTAACGAGATTTATGGCACCCCCACACGCCCAAGCTCCATCCGGCGTTTCCTGACAGTACTCCCTGGCTTCTCGCAGCTCTTTTTCCGTATCGGAAAGCCGCTGTGCCTGATTCACCCACAGACGCTCGATCTCGCCAGCTTTAAAAATGGCGCAGCCATTCGCCACGTCCTCAATGACGATATTGACTGCATGCACACTCAGGTCAACGGTCCCAAAGTAAAACCTCACCAGCAGCTGCTGCGCGAGATCGTCTCCAGCGAAGCGTTTGAACAGGAGCTACAGGGAATCGCCCAGGTCACCGGGCAGTCCCAGGATGAACTCGTCCATGAAGCAAGAAAGATTCTCGATAAAACAGCATCCAAATTCTCCTTGCTCGTCTGCAAAATGTTCTGCGCTTTCTTTACCCCGATGTGGAGCACGATCTATGACGGCTTATACATCGACACTGAAAAGCTCAACGAGATCCGGGAGCTCTCCAAAACACACAGGCTCGTCTTTATTCCAAGCCATAAGAGCCATATCGACTATCTCGTGCTCAGCATCCTGCTGTTTCAAAACGGCGTCCTTCCGCCGCATATCGCCGCAGGCGAGAATCTCAACTTTTTCCCGATCGGAGGCATTCTCAGGCGCGGCGGCGCATTCTTCATCAAACGCTCATTCAGAGGGGAACAGCTTTACTCCACCTGTATCAAGCATTATATCTCTAAAATACTGCATGAAGGGTTTCCGCTTGAATTCTTCATCGAGGGCGGTCGATCGCGCACAGGGCAGATCCTGCAGCCCAAATTCGGCATCCTCAGAATGATCGCGCAGGCCATCGAAGCCGATCCCAAACTGCCGGTCATCATCATTCCGTGTGCCATCACTTATGAAAAAGTCATCGAAGACATGGCATACAAAAATGAACAGGACGGCGCAATCAAGCAGCGCGAAAACATTACAAACCTCATCAAGACGACCAAACTGCTGATCAGCAAATACGGCCAGATCTACGTCTCGTTTGCACCGCCGATTGATCTCAATGAAGCCCTGCACATCTCGCCAGATGCAACAGAGGCCGGTCTTTCAGATGCCGATATGACAAAATATATCGACGAGATGGCGGTCGAGCTCATGAGCCGTATCAACCGCGCCTCAACCATCACGACCAGCGCCCTCCTGAGCTGCGCCATACTCAATTCGGAACAGGAACGACTGACATTTGACAGCGTCCTCGAAAACGCCGCTTTCATCCTGAATCTCCTGATCCAAAGACATGCCCTGATCTCCCCGGTGCTTCAGACCGCGCTCGCAGCCAGCCGCGCCTCGCTGCATGAGCCGGCCTTCTCCGAAGAAATGCCCGCAGTCACCGAGACCGAGATCAGGAAACACGAGATCGAAACACTCATCCCACCGCTCAAGCGACCGCTCACGGAAACGATACGGCTCTTCGAAAACAACGGCACCATACGCAGACATCACACTGACGAGACCTTGGAAGTCTCCGATTCCGACAGACTGCAGATCGCTTTCTACAAGAATATCCTGCTCTTTGCCCTGATCGATGATATCTATATGGCATGTGCCATATTATCGCTCAATACACAAACGCTTCCCGCACAGGAGCTGTTTGAACGCTTCAAGGCGATTGCCGAGCTCTTCTCAGTCGAATTCTCGCCTTATCAGCTCAGTCCGCGCTACGAATCCACAACAGAAATGTTCACATGCCGCGGATGGCTTGAATCCACCGGATCTGAAGAATTTAATCTCAAAGCGCATGCGAAAACAGAGCTTCTCAAGCTCACACGCTGCATCGCGCATCACATTCAGGCTTACGCATTCGCCTTCACAAGCGTTTCAAAACTGAATGCACCGCGTGAAGATTCCAAGATCATCGAACAGCTCCTCTCGGATGCGCAAGATGCCGTCACCGCGCATAAGATCCTGCCGGAAGCCCGCTCAAAAGTCGTGTTCAGCCACGCCTTACAAAAGCTCCAGGATTTCGGAATGTTCGAGATCTCTTACGAGCAGACCGGCAGAAAATACGCGAAATTCCTGACCCCGATTGCGCCCCTGCCAGAATCCGTCACTGCGCTGCTTGAACGCCTCACGCAAATCGTTTGACATTCCCCCACCGCAGCCTGTGCCTCAATGCCATAGATAACTTCAGAAAACGCCTGCAGGCTACGTGCTAGCCTGTCAGCTCAGGTTCTGTGCGGCTTCGCATTGCGCTTTTATGACATTTGTGTCATAAGAGAGTTTTTTTGCGGCGACGGACGCCGCCTATTCTGGAGATTTCTCACATGTACAGACTTAAAGCAGTTGCCCTCATCGCCTTGATCGTCGCGGCAATGACTGGTGCAGTTGTTGTACTTTCGCAGGATATGAATGTCCTGTCGCCTAACGCTATAGAGGCTGAACACAGCCGCGTCCAGGATGTTCTCAAAGAAAAACTGATCCAAACAGAGGAAAGCCTCCTGGCTCAAGCGCACTCACTCTCTGCAGATGAAACGCTCGTCTCAGAGCTCAACTCGATTCGCGTAAAGCTCCTCACTTCCACACCTGATGATCTCAGAAACAACAATAATCAATGGAACAAGCAGGTCTTCGACCGTCTGATCAACTGGAAACAGGAATGCGATTCCAAGATCAAACAGCAGAAACTTTCTGCCAGTGACCGCCTCAAAGCCAATGACGGCGATATCGTCACGCAATACCCAACATTTTCAAGGCTGGGACGCTCTCCTGAACTCATACTTGCGTTTGCCGCTGTCCCCATGAAAGACGGCAAAACCTCTGCGATCCTCATCGCTCAAGGTCTCAAAGGCAAAGAGCTCCAAAAGACCGGGCAGCGGTATGACGAATCCATAAAGGTGCTCGCGCAGATCGCAGCAGATCACGAACAACACTTCACGCACTTCATCTGGGAAGGGAAACGATACCTCGCCGTCGCCACGCCGATACTTATCGACAATGACCTCATCGGCTCGACAGTCGTCGGCATCGAGCTTTCAAAAGACCTCAATGCCGCTTTCACAAACGCGCTGCCCGATAACATCACTTCGGTCGTCGTCTACGCAAGCCCCAAATTCGGCACTTCTCCGCGTACCGTCGAGGACAGCCCCATCATCGTTTCCGATGACGACAAACTCAAATCAAAACTTGAATCTGTGCGCCTGCGAGCCAGTGCCAATATCAACGACATGAATTCGCTCGCCGTGCCATTTGACCAGATCGCCTCAAACAGAGTCTATACTGGCCATGTCGACAATACACAGGATATCGCAGTCACCCGCGTCCGATGGCTATGGAACAGCCAGGCCGCGCATGATCAGAACGCTTCCGAAGAGACCGACGTTTACTTCATCTCGGATCTCAGCCAGGCTGCCCAGCATAAATCCGATTTCCTGCATAAAATAATCATTGCGGCCATACTGGTCTTTCTGATCGGCGTCATATTGGCCATCCTCCTCATCGGCGAAATCCTCAAGCGGATGCGAAGCATCAAGCTGGCGTTCGGCGAAGCCATCAGCAGTGGCGAACCGATCGACCCCAAAGCCCTCGCGCTCCTCACGGGCGAAGATCCCGACGCACTCGGACAATATATCATCAAGCAGCTCTCTTCGGACGGCGATGATAATGAAGACTGGAACAACCTCATCATGGATTTCAGCGACGAGGCGAATGACAAAGCGGATGCCGCCACATCTCCTGAAGAAGCATCTAAACTCAAAAATGCAGCAGATATCGAAGAAGCAAAACCCCTCTATGAAGAATATATGCGTCTCCGAAAAGAAAATCATATCGACTCTCCGATGGATTTCGACTGCTTCCTCAGAAGACTGCAAAGAAATGCTGCCAAAATTAAGGCAACTTATCACTGCGAAAGCGTTTCCTTCCAAGTTCATGTCAAAGATGGAAATGTTCTGTTGAAACCCAAAATTAATAAAAAATAATATAGCAAAGGAATATAATCTTTTCCTTTGCCCCCATGCCCCCTCGCTTTTATCGTGAGGGGGGCTATAAATCCATTTCGCGATTGCCACTTATTAATACTTCATCTTATGCCTCAGTCATGACTGAAAACAGAACAGCCGATATCGCGATATATTATTATGATTGCTGATCTCCCCATTCCTCTGCAAAAAAAACTGACGCGCCTTGTCTCGCAATGCTCGATCGCATGGCACCTCATTGAGCCGGACGACAGGATCATGGTCGCCTTTTCCGGCGGCAAAGATTCCCTCATACTCGTGCATCTGCTTGAATCCATACGCCGTATCGTGCCGTTCAAGTTCGAGATCGGCATCTTTCATCTCAACCAGTCCGCGCCTGACTTTCCAGCCCAGCCTGCGCTTGAGGCATTGAAAAATGAAGGGTTCACCGTCTGGCACGAGGATCTTGATACGGCTAAGATCCTCTCGGAAAAGGTCGCGCCCGGCGATTCTCCCTGCGGGCTATGCTCTCGCCTCAGGCGAGGCATTATCTATACTCAGGCGACAAAAAATAAATATAACAAGATCGCGCTCGGACACCATCGGGATGATACCATCGAGACATTCCTCATGAACGCGCTCTTTAACGGCCAGCTCAAGGCAATGCCTGCAAAACTGCTCGCCGATAACGCAGTAAACACGGTCATCCGTCCCATGCTGTACATCCCCGAATCCCTGCTGATCCAGGCTTCGGAATACCTTCAGATTCCCGTCACAGAGCAGACTTTCTGCACACGCGGGCATTCTGGGGAGCGTTTTGAAACCAAACAGCTTCTTGCGGAACTCGAACGCCGAAACCCCAACGCCAAGGGCAGCCTCCTCCGCGCCCTCCATAACGTGCAGCCCTCGCATCTGCTTGATCCCTCGCTGAATCATAATATGACCGATGCGGATGGTTTTTAAGCTGCGCTATTTCATACGCGCAGCCGGCGCTCGCTATGGCTTCGCCATACGCTCGCGCTTATTCTTACATGAAATGCAGACACAGGCCTGGCGAGCGGTCCAAAATATATTTTCTTCATGCATATCATGATCCCATGAAAACCTCAAAGGCATATCAGATCATCACTTTGTCGCGATTCCTCAGGTTCTCGGTTTTAAACAACGCATCACCGGAAATAAGGATTCTACATCATATATTAAATACAAACATCATATCTTCAAGTTTTTTCAATATCATGATTCACAGCAGATAGCTGATGGCCGGACGTAATGCCGCAAGGCATAAGTCCGGCGCACAAGGGCGTAATGCCTGTCGGCATTAGCCCGAAAACAGGGCGTAATGCCGACAGGCATTAGCCCGGTAACGAAAAAATATAATTTCGTTACGAATTCAGAATCTTGCCAGATGAGCCCTCCAAAATACCAGAAAACAGCTATGGATCGATTCGAAACATTATTTCAATGTAAGCCTAAAATTCCAATTTACATACGTCCCCAATTAGCGTATAAGATAGGAGGGAATGTTTCATTCAGGATCCAATAGTATCCAGTAACATTGAACATCAGGAACAAAAATGGCGAAAATATTAGGTATTGATTTGGGCACGACCAACTCGTGCATCGCGGTCATTGAAGGCGAAGAGCCCACCGTTATAGTAAATACCGAGGGTCTCCGGACGACACCATCGATGGTCGCATTCACGACCAAAGGCGAGCGGCATGTCGGCATTCATGCAAAACGCCAGGCGGCAGTCAATCCAGAGCGTACCATATATGGCATCAAGCGTCTGATCGGCAGGCGCGCAAGCGATGAGAGCATCAAGGAATTGGAAGCCACGCTGCCCTATCGGATTGCCCCCAGCCCGACAGGTGACGCATGGGTCAAGATCGACTCCGAGACATACAGCCCCCAAGAGATCAGCGCGATCATCATCCGAAAGCTGCGAGAAAGCGCTGAATCCTACTGCTCGGAAGAGATCAAGCAATGCGTGGTTGCCGTGCCCGCCTACTTTAACGATGCTCAGCGCCAGGCAACACGGGACGCATGCAAGCTCGCCGGCCTGAACGTTCTCAGGATCATGAATGAACCCACGCTTGCGGCGCTCGCATTTGGGGTCAAGAAAAACGCCACAGGCTATATCGGTGTCTTTGATCTCGGCGGCGGCACATTCGATATTTCGATCCTGCAGTGCAGCGAAGGCACGTTCAAAGTCCTTGCAACAGCCGGTAACAACCATCTCGGCGGCAACGACTTCGACACGCTCATCTATGCGTATCTGGCAGACAAATTCAAGGAAGAGACCGGCGTGGACATCTCCGGCGATAAAATGGCGGTGCAGCGCGTCCGAGAAGCAGCCGAACAGATCAAGTGCGAGCTATCCTCGCTCAGCGAGACGCAGGTCAACCTGCCTTTCCTCGCAATCGGCCCTTCTGGACCGCTTCATCTTTCAATCACCGTTACCAGAACAGAACTCGAATCCCTTGTCGAGCCGCTGATCGAACAGCTCGATGCCCCCTGCCTGGATGCCCTCGATAAAGCCGGCCTATCGGCAGATGATCTCGAAGAAGTGCTCCTCGTCGGCGGCATGACCCGTATGCCGGCTGTTCGCGCCAGAGTCGAGCGGATCTTTGGAAACAAAGCCAGCCACAGCGTCAATCCTGACGAAGCCGTCGCGCTCGGTGCCGCCATCCAGTCCGGCATCCTCGGCGGTGATATCCAGGAAGTCATCCTGCTTGATGTCACCCCCCTCAATCTCGGCCTCGAAATTTCGGGCGACAGGGTCTCCACCATCATCGAACGAAACACATCCATCCCCACAAGGGCCTCAAAAGTCTTCACAACCACTGAAAATAATCAGAGTTTCGTTCGGATCACGATTGTTCAGGGCGATTCGCCGAAAGCCAGCGAATGCGCCAAACTCGGTACTTTCGTCCTCACGGATATCCCCCCCATGCCTGCCGGAAAACCGCGGATCGAAGTCCAGTTCAGCATCAATGCGGATGGCGTCGTCAATGTCCAGGGCATCGAAAAACAAACAGGTGCCGTCAAGGAGATCGTGATTCAGGACTCCGTCGGACTCTCCAGTCAGGAGCTTGCAACCGCCCGCGAAAGGATTTAACCTCAAGTGTCACGCCCCGTTTTCGGGGCGTTTTTTCATGCCTTGATCCCTCTCTTTTCCTCACTTCTCGCTTCCAGTCCGACATGTCCAGGGTTTCGCACATTAAAAGTTTTTTTTGCAAGCAGCTGATACTGCTCTCCTCAATCGTCGCTTTCGGATGCAACCATGACGACGAAGAAGAAGCTAAATTCCAGGCGACCATTGAAAAAACTCGGACTGTCCTTGCAAATCAATGCACAAAAGATGAAGACTGCATGGTCACGGGATGCCACCAGACGATGTGCCGTGCCATGCCCGAACCTGATTACTGCGATCAGCGCATCGTGCTGGCTGCCGACAATGCCGCAGACATACCTGTGATCAAGTCTATCATCGCCGAACAGCTCACCGAACAGGAAGCCGACACACTACGCGTCGGCGGATATGCGGCAGGCAGGTGGACGATTTCATTCCAAGCGACGCAGATCCAGCGCAATCGAGTCGAAACGCTCATCACGAATCTCTCTCAATCTGGCTTCGCAAAGCTTCATCCCAAGCATACGGCACACACGCAGGCACTTTACGAAAAGCTCAGCCCGCAAGATCCAGACATCGCGCTCCGCTCCATGAAAGGGGCCGGCAAGCTCCTCGAAAAACAGATCCGCTCCGGCGATGTCCTCTCCAAAGATGATATCCGGAATACATGGACACAGATCGCGAGTTCCCTGGATGTCCGTGTCTCGGAGGATGACGAGATCGAACGCCTCTGGGCTTACGATGTCGTATTCGGGAAGATCTCTTATCTGCGCATCTGGCCTGTCGACAAACGGCAACGCATCTCCCTGCATTTCTGGAAAAATCTTGAAACCCGCACAGACAACGGAGACATCATTCTAAGCGCGCAGCTCTCCGGGCTTCCAGCCGAGACATTCAAGTCCTGGACGGCTGGCAACGACCTCATCGTCCTGATGATCGGCAATCAGGTCATCGCAAGCGCACTGCCGCAGCAACAGATCGAAGACGGACTGTTCGAACTCGTCATACACGACGGTGCAAAAAACGAGATCACGACACAGGCTGTCGAGTCGCTCAAAGCCATGACCGGCCTCAAAGGCACTTGCCGGATCGACAGCGTCGCCACGGCGAAAGTCGAGCGAGACATCTATTGCCATCAGAAATTCCCACGCAAATGCGGATGTATCCAGGGGGCTTGCGCGTACCATCTCAATGCCGACTACAACGCGTGCCTTAGCGAGTAAATGCCTTGTTTTTTGTGGCTTTTTTCGGCTTTTTCATGTCTGAATTTTAACCCGAAAATACCCTTTTATGCTATAAGCAGGCTCGCTTTTTGACGCACATGTATGCGTGATCAAGCATCCATACTAAGGTGTCTTTTTTGGCGCATCCATGCGCCATTTCTTTGTTACTAAGGTCAGGTATCTCCAATGAGTGATGAACTCCACTTGTCGCATGATCTGAATCAGGAAGACGGATCAAAAGAATATACAGCCGATTCTATTCAGGTACTCGAAGGTCTTGAGGCCGTCCGGAAACGTCCGGGTATGTATATCGGCAATGTCAATGATATTTCCGGACTTCACCAGCTCGTCTACGAAGTCGTCGACAACTCTATTGACGAGGCTCTGGCTGGCTATTGCAACGAGATCATCGTCACGATACACGAAGACAACAGCGTCACCGTCCGCGACAATGGCCGCGGCATCCCCACAGAAATTCATAAAAAAGAAGGCAAATCAGCCGCTGAAGTCATCATGACCGTGCTCCATGCGGGCGGAAAATTCGATAACAACTCCTATAAGGTCTCAGGCGGCCTGCACGGTGTCGGTGTCTCATGCGTCAACGCACTCAGCAAAAAGCTCGTGCTCGATATCTACCGCGAAGGAAGGCATCATCACCAGGAATATGCGCAAGGTCAGCCGCTCTTCCCGCTCCGTGATGAAGGCCCCACAGACGAAACAGGTACTGCAGTCACATGGCTCGCGGACGATTCGATTTTCACCGTATCCGAATACGACTTTGACACGCTCTCCACGCGCTTGCGAGAACTGTCATACCTCAATTCCGGCGTCCGCATCGTCCTCAATGACGAACGCTCTGACAAATCCCAAGTCTTTCAGTATGAAGGCGGGCTTAGCAGCTTCGTCGAATATCTCGCTCAGGGCAAAGAGCCGATCCATTCAAAACCGATTTACATCTTCCGCACCGTCGAGGAAGAAGGCATCACGGTCGAAATCGCCCTGCAATGGTCAAAAGCATACAACGAAACCATCTACTGCTTCGCCAATAACATCCGAAACAGGGATGGCGGTACACATGAAAGCGCCTTCAAAAGCGCGCTCACGCGCGTCATCAACACCTACGCCACGAACGAAAACCTCCTCAAGACATCCAAAGGCGCGACCATTACGCTCTCTGGCGAAGATATCCGAGAAGGCCTCAACGCCATCGTGAGCGTCAAGCTCCCCAATCCGACTTTCTCGAACCAGACGAAAGACAAACTGCTCAACGACAGTATCGTGCCGCATATCAGCCAAGCCGTCGCACAGGGCATCGGCGACTGGCTACTCGAATCGCCTGCCGAAGCAAAAAACATCGTTCAGAAAACAATCGAAGCCGCTCAGGCACGCGAAGCCGCTAGAAAAGCAAGAGATGAGATCCGCAGAAAAACGGCATCCGATAGCCTTTCCTTGCCTGACAAACTCTCGGACTGCAACAGCAAAGATGCCTCCAAATGCGAACTTTATCTCGTCGAGGGCGATTCCGCAGGCGGTACTGCTAAAGCTGGACGCGATGGAAACTTCCAGGCAATTCTGCCGCTCAGAGGCAAAATTCTCAATGTCGAAAAATCGAGACTCGACACCATCCTTGCCTCTGAATCGATCAACATCATCTTCAAGGCACTCGGCACGGGCATTGGTGACGACTTCAAACCCGAAAAACTGCGCTATCACCGCATCATCATCATGACTGACGCCGATGTCGACGGCTCTCATATCCGTACATTACTGCTGACGTTCTTTTATCGGAATATGCCAAAACTTGTCGAGGGCGGTCATATCTACATTGCCCAACCCCCCCTCTTCAAAGTTGAAAAAAATAACAAGGTTCAATACCTCAAAGATGAACAGGCTTATGACGACTACTTCCTTAACTGCTCGGTCACCAGCGGTTACGTCGTCGCCGAAAATGGCGAAGAATTGCGCGATCAGAAACTCTCTGATGTATTCCACGCCATCCTCTTCTATGATCAGTATCTCCCTGTCGTTTCCGACGATGCCGATACGCGCATCATCGATGCCATTGTCAAACACATACAGCTCGAAGACTGCGATTTCAGCTCGGAAGAAATGCTCTCTGCAAAGATGAATGCGCTCTGCGAGTTCCTCAATAATCGATATCTTGATACAATCTTTACGCCGCCTAAAATTATACAGACCTCTGATGGCAAACATTTTTATGCACAATGGACAACACGGCAATGCAGCGCGCTGAAAATGACAAAACTCGATCTCGAGTATATACACAAATCTAACTTCCAAAAATTATATAGAAAATATCATTTCGCAATCGATACGCTCGGATCAAGTTTCGTATATTATGCCGGCAATCAATCCCCAAGATCCCTCACGGATCCAGAGGAACTGTTGAAGATTGCCATGGATAACGGACGCTCCGGTCACAAGATCCAGCGATATAAAGGTCTCGGCGAAATGAACAAGGATCAGCTCTGGGAAACCACGATGGATCCTGCTCGCAGAACGCTCAAACAAGTCAAAATCACGGATGCTCAGGAAGCTGATGCCACATGTTCGCTACTCATGGGCGATGCCGTCAACCCTCGAAGAGAGTTCATCATCGAGAATTCCGAAAAAGTCCGAAATCTCGATATTTGATCTAATTTTTCTCCGTTCCAATGCCCTCTCGCGCACAGCCTGAGGGCTTTTTTTTATCTCATGAATGCGCAAGCATGCGCCCTAGATAGGTCTCTACTCACTATTCACTATTCAC
>JAFZFY010000294.1 GCA_017555665.1 Pseudomonadota bacterium
GTCAGGCATAGACGCACCCCATGCAGAGACGTGTCGTGACACGTCTCCCGCGCGGCGTATGCCGTCAGGCATAGACGCGCCCCATGCAGAGACGTGTCGTGACACGTCTCCCGCGCGGCGTATGCCGTCAGGCATAGACGCGCAACACGCACGAACGGTGCGTTTCAGATATCCAAATCAGGCGTTCACCTGTTTCGCGAACTTGTCAATTTCTTCGGGCGTCGTGTGCTTGTCGATCTCTTCTTCGATCTTGCCTTTGAAAGGAGAAGTGAGCAGACCGAGGTTCATGACCATCTTGACGCTGGAATCCGTAAGCTTGAAGTTGCCGTCAAAGCCCGTGCCTTTCACGGTTGCAGCGGTCTTATCTTCGTTCCAGTCGATGCTTTTGATGAGTGATTTGAAGTTGGCCTGAAGTTTTTCAGCGAGAGCGGAAACGATCTTTTTACCGCCATCCATACCGAAGTTGTGACTGATTTCACGTTCGATTTTTGCCATATTTTTCTCCGTAAGAGCTGGTGCCAGCCGCGACCATCGCGCCGGCGATTACATCACCGTATCAACAAGTTGATACTTGCTGAGCTTGTTAAAGAAACGCGCGCGGTTCATGCCGAGCGCCTCCGCCGCCTTTTCGGGATCTCGCTGATACTTGTCGAGAAGCCGGTCGAGCAAGCGTTTTTCGATATCGTTGAAACTGCCGTCGAGGAAAGCGTCATCCATGCCGCCTGTATCGGAAGATCCGTTGTCCCCGATCTGCGACTCAAGCTGTGCGATACGCGCATTCAGGCTCTGAATCTGCACGAGCTGCGCCTCGTTCAGCGACTCCATGTGCTGCACCTGTTCTCGGAAGATATCCGACTCGGTGAGCGCCATATTTTTCGTCGAGGCATCCGCGAGGTCTTCAAAATCCCTGCCGAGATCGGCGACCGTGATTTTCGAGCCTGCCGCGCGAAGCACCGCGCGCTCGATGACCGCGCGCATCTCGCTGAAATTGCCCGGCCAATGGTATGACTTGAGCGCAAGCATGGCTTCCGGCGTGAACGACTCGACCGTGCGGTTCGTGCGCATCGCCTGTTTCTGAAGGAAGAATTCTGCCGCGATATCGAGATCGACCTGCGTGCGAAGCGGATCGAGCACGATGACCTCCGCATCACAGCGGCTCGAAAGCTCGCGCAGATAACGCGGCAGGCGAAGCGGCTCAAGCCTGTATTGCGCCACAGAAAACGTATCCGGCGACACGCTGACGGACAGGTAAAGCGCGACGCTTTCGCGCGCGGAAAGCGCGTTGATCGACTCAAGCACTTCTTCGAGCAAACCATGCGAAAGCCTGTCCACATTCTGAATGAACAGGCTGCCGCCGGCAGCACTCTTGATCAGGCCCGGATTTTCGCCGTCGCCAAAGAGATCGAGCGCGAAGATCGATTCCGGCACTTCGGCGGCATCGGTGCAAAGGAACGCGCCGTTACTGCGCTTTTCCTGATGCGCGGCAAGCGCGAGCAGGCGTTTGCCGGTGCCCGGCTCGCCGATCAGAAGAATCGGCGGATCGATCGATTTCATATCTTCGAACGCCTCGCGCTGCGCTTCCGTATATTCGATCTCGGCCAGCGAGAATTCGCGAAGCTGCTGGCTATTCAGGGCATGCACTTGGCTGCGGAGGAAGTACATTTCCTCTTGGAAAACCTTGGTGTCCACGCGATCAGGCAGCACATATTCCGGCTGCGCCGCAGGCGCGGTCTGTTCCACCGGCGCAGGCGAACGAGGCACGAGCGCCTCCGCCTCAAGCTCCTCCTCGTCGATCAGGCCATGCGGCAGTTCATGCATATCGAGCTGCGCCGTCGGCATCTTCACGGGGGGCACATACGGTGCCGGATCGCGGTATGATCCGATGCTGTCATCGAGCGCATCCCCTACGAATTCAAGGCTCATCTCCGCAGACTGATACACCATCGCGGGCGCACATTCCGTCAGACACTCGACTGTCTCGGCGATCGTCTCACGCTGTGACGGCGACAGGGACAGCGACACGACTTCGCCGTTCTCAGGCGTTTCAAACGAACTGACGAGAAGCGTCAGGCTTGTCAGCGTGCCCGCGACATTATCCGCGATCGGAAGGGCGACGACGATGCCCAGGCGATCGGCGATCCCCTGGACGGGATCCCTGCCATCTGTATCGCGGTTCTCGCCCGTGATGCAGCCTCCCTCGATGCGAAAAACTTCCAAAAAGTCGCGCCACGCCTGGGGCAAAACGTTCAGGGCCACGCCGCTCACGGCATCGTCATCATCCGAAACAGACAGCGATACGACATGTTTCGGCGCGGGGCGATCGATCACGACCTGCACGAGCCATTGAGCCCCCACCGCCGCCTGCGCACGTTCAAGCGCTTCGCGAACGGGGACCAGACCGAAGACCGGCTCATCCAGACGGACCGGAAGACCGGCAGACTTGCCAAACATGCCGGGGAGCACGTTGCTCAGGCTCTGGATGAAGATCATCGCCATCAGGAACCACTGCGCCCCCTGGATGTCGCTCGGCAGAAGCACGAACACGAACACCGAAAGGAAACACGATATCGCCGTGCCGATCTCAAACGCGCACAGCGGACGGCCGGGATTCCGGTAATGCCGGTAAACAGACACGCCGCCGTCCACGAGCGTGTATATCACGCACCACAACAGCGACAGATAGGCAAACGCTTCCGGCTTGAGCTCGATGCCAGGCTCGACAGCACCGCCCCACAGCACAGGAATCTCGCGAAGACAGAGGAACACGGGCACAAGAAGCGTCGCGGCCGGGCCGGCAAAAAGCGCGATACGCCCCCACAGTTCAAGGCGATGACCGCCTGCTTCCGCCGACATCAGATGCGCATCCAGATCCACGACCTTGAACATCGTCAGGCTGATCATCCCTGCCATCAGCAGGAGCGGCATCGTCAGGATCGTCGACCACAACCCGAGCGTCATCAAAGACATGCAGCCCAGCGCGAGCGTCAGGTTGGAAAGGCACGCCGTCTGGCGTTTCTGATCCCGCCATGCCACAATGCCCATCAGTGCCAAAAGCAGAAATATCAGCGATGCGCCAAAAGTCCGCCCCGTCGCGGCGCGAAGCTCTATCGTGCTGTTGACAATCTCTTCCTGACGGCGGAACACGACCGACACGGAACCGCTGCGGCCATCCAATATCGCGCGAAGTGCATCAAAATCAACGCCGTCAAGCGGCGTATACTCGCCGTCTTCACCCATGATCAAGACCGGGCGATCACTCGTGCGCACGCCCGCAGGCAGCGCGCCATGCGCGAAATCCGACGCGCTCACCGGACGCTGGAACTTGTTTCCGAGACGCCGGATCGTCAGCTCCACATGATCATCCGCATAGAGCAACTGATGATAGAGCGCCGCCTTTGTCTGCACCGATTTTCCTGCGACAGCCTCTATCACATCGCCGCTCTGGACATTGTCGTTCCCGCCATAGACGCGCTTGACAACTACCCCCGTACCCGTGGGCGTGCCCTGCACGCCAACTTCAAAATTCAACCGAGGCACAAGGCTGCTCAATATCAGGCACGAAAGGCAGAATATCCCCGCGATCCCCAGATATATGATGTGAAGTTTCAACCCGTTACGCGGCTTCCGTGAACTCAGCATTCCCAACCACTTTGATATCGATCAATGTCCTCCCATGAAATTCATGGGCAAAATCAATCCTTTATAACCTGTTTCGCCCTATATCGCAAACGCGCTTTTCTTCAAAAACATCCAGATGCACTACGCCAAGACAAAAAAAAGCACCTCATCAAGAGGTGCTTTTCATGTCAGCTCAAAGCGTTTGATTATCTCTCGTGGCGAGCTTTCGCTGCATCCTGAACGCAGACGAGGGAGCCGTTGGCACCGGGGATCGAACCTTTCACGAGGATGAGGTTCTGATCGGCATCAACGCTGAAAACGCGGAGGTTCTGAACCGTCACGCGCTCATTACCGCACTGACCAGCCATCTTGCGATTCTTCATAACACGGCCCGGTGTGGAGGTCGTGCCGATCGAACCGCCATGACGCATATATTCATGCGCACCGTGGGAGCGTTTCGCACCGCCGAAATTGTGACGTTTCATAACGCCCGTGAAACCGCTACCTTTGCTCGTGCCGATCACGTCAATGATCTCGCCGGCAACGAATATATCGGCATTCACTTTCTGGCCCACTTCATATTTGTCGAGATCAGCGCTGCTCACGCGAACTTCGTGGAGCGATTTGCAGGGCTCAACGCCAGCTGCTTTGTAAACGCCGAGTTCCGGACGCGTCATCTTGTAGACGGTCTCACCGTCGACGACCGCGCTGCGGGCTTCTTCAACACCGAGCACTAATGCATTGTAGCCGTCTTTGCCTTCTGCCGATTTCTTGCGAACGACTGTGCACGGACCGACTTTCACGACTGTCACGGCAACACAATCACCTTCTGCGGTAAAAATCTGCGTCATGCCAACTTTACGACCCAAAATTGCCTTAGCCATTTCATTTCCTCCAGGGACCGTCACCTTATGGCCGCCATCCCGATATCACTGGATCATTCAGATCCGTCACGTCTTCGAGAGCCCCATGCTCTCAAAAAAGACGCGCCTTTTTACGCCTCTTCAGGCCGTTTATCAATCCTTTTTCGTCTTTTTTCGCACCTTGACGACTTTCTTCGCCCGATATTTGGCGAGCAGAGCTTCGCGCTCGCATATCGGAATCACGTTCAGCGCCATCTCGCCGGTCGCCGTCAGGCACCAGTCGAACACCACGCGCTGCCCTTTGCGCAGCTTTTTCATGCCGGGCACCTGAATCGAGCTCTGATGCACGAATATTTCTTTCGTGTTCCCGTCTTCCCACAAAAAGCCATACCCGAGCGAACGGTCAAACCAGCGCACCCGACCGCGCGCCGTGCGGCGGTCAAGGATATCGCTCGCGATCTCCTCCTCCTGCGAGGAAACGAATACCGCACCATCCTCAAGTTCCAACGGATTGTAAAATTCCTTAGTCTCCACGTTCCATATCCCGCTGTGCAGTCCTGGCCTTCATCGATTCGCGCTTGTCATAATTCTTCTTACCACGACACAGGCCAAGTTCGACCTTGATTCGGCCACACTTAAAATAAACGCTCAAAGGAATCAGCGTCAATCCCTGGCGATCGAGCACATGAGACAGCTTTGCAAGCTCGCGCTTGTGCAGCAACAGTTTGCGCGCACGAAGCGGCTCATGGTTATTCCGGTTTGCCCATGCATATTCCGCGATATGCGCGTTCAGCAAAAAAAGCTCAGGCTCGCGTGTCTCGGAAAACTTCGCATAAGACTCGCCAATCGACACATGCCCGGCACGGATGCTCTTCACCTCGCTGCCTTGCAGGCAGATGCCCGCCTCAAACTTCTCTTCGACCATATAGTCGAAATATGCCCGGCGATTTTTCGCCACCAGCTTGATCCCTGATGTATTTGTTGATTTATCTTTCGACATTTTTCTCCCTCATGCCTCCCCTCTGCCCATTATCATTTCTTTGCATGTTTATCAAACTTATCCACGCGATACCGGCAGATTCACCGGTTATGGGCGCGCGCCTATGCCTGACGGCATACGGCACGAGAGACGTGTCACGACACGTCTTTACCTCTGGCGCGGCCTATGCGCCGCAGGCGCATACGGCACGCGTTGCACGCGCCTATGCCTGACGGCATACGGCGCCGCACGCATGGCGCATCCCCTTATTTTTCAGGGATGCCACGGATTCTCCAGACCGCACATCAGGCACGGCGGCGGCGCCGCAGAGCGCCGAGACCGAGCATGCCGAGCAGGACTGACACAAGGCCGCCAAAACCGGACGGCCGCCCGCCTGCCGAGCAATCGTCTTCCCGATACCCACCCGGAACACGTTTTTCCGGTTCCACGGTGTTCACCACACAGTCCCCCCTGCGGCAAACCGTACCATCCGGACAAGGCTCGATCACGACCGTTCCAGACACACATTTCCTCACGCTGCTCAGATCCTCGCAGGTCGTAGGCACCCCGACTTCGCAGCGAGGCTCCGTACAGCCGCCGCTGATGCAGGTCAGGCCGCCTGCGCAGTCGTTCCCATTCACGCAAAGCCCGTGTCTCGGCTCGCACCACCCAGAAATGCACATAAACCACTCAAGGCAGTCGTTATCCGTCACACATTTATTCTTGGATGTGCACACCCCTGCCGCACAGATATAGCCATTCCCGCACTCCGCATGGTTCACACAGGACGCGCCCGCCTTGTCCGTGCATTTCCCATCCACACACGCATACCCCACCGGGCAGTCCGATGTCCCTTCGCAGCTGATCGGAGTGGCACACACGCCAGAAACGCACAGCTGTCCTCTGCCACACGACGCGTCATCCACACACGGCTGACCATTCATGTCCACGCAACGCTCTGCCACACACGCATAGCCTTCCGCACAGTCCAGACTGCTCGCGCATTTCTGGTTGGACACGCACACGCCCGACTCGCATACATGATTCTTCCCGCAGTCCGTATCCGCCGTGCAGGATGCGCCGCTCTTGTTCACACACACGCCGTCTATGCAGGCATAGCCCTCCGCGCAGTTCTCGATCGACGCGCATTTCAGTTTTGAAGTACACACGCCCGACTCGCATACATGATTCTTCCCGCAGTCCGTATCCGCCGTGCAGGATGCGCCGTCTTTGTTCAAGCACACGCCGTCCACACACGCATAGCCATCCTTGCAGTCCTCAGTCGTCTCGCACTTCTGAAGAGACTCGCAGATCCCCGAAACACACGCCTGCCCCTTACCGCATTCCGAATCATTCGCGCACTTCTCCCCATCCTTGTTCACGCAGTAGCCCGAGACACACAGATAGCCATCCTGACAGTCGTTCGTCTCCGAGCACTTGTCGGGCATCATACATATCCCTGAGATGCAGGCCTGGCCCTTGCCGCACTCCGAATCATCCGCACACCGCTCCCCGATCTTGTTCACGCACAGACCGTTCACGCACGCATAGCCTTCCATACAATCTGCCGTCGTCTGACACGGATCAAGCTCGGAACACTGCTCTGCCACACACGCAAAACTGTTGCCGCATTCCGAATCGTTCGCGCACTTGTGCCCCGCCATGCTGACGCAAAAGCCGTCAAAGCAGACATGACCAGCCGGACAATCCGCAGTCGATGTACAGATCTGCTGCGGCGAGCATTTCTCGTCGACGCACAGGTAGCCGCTTCCGCATTCAGAATCGTTCGCGCACTTCTCGCCCGCCCTGTTCTCGCACAGCCCGTTCACACATACGTGCCCAGGCTTGCAATCGTCATCCGTCGTACACGCCGCCATCGGCTTGCACACGCCCGATTCGCAGGTGTAATCCTTGCCGCAGTCCGCATGGCTAGAGCAGGGATCGCCAGACTTGTCCACGCACGTCCCATCCACACACGCATATCCAGACGCGCATTCATCATTCGAACTGCAATGGTTATTCGGAATACACTTGCTGCTCTCACAGATGAATCCGAATCCGCAGTCTGTTATCGAGAGCTTGCCATCCTTGCAGCTCCTGATCGCATTCCCCTCACAGCGCGTTTCGTTATCCCCTTTGCATTCATCCTTGATGCACTTGCCGCCCCAGCAAATCTCATCCACGCCACACGCCGTGAGCTTCCAGTGATCCCTGTCGCATGCCTTTACCTGATTGCCATCACACGATGCCTCTTCCGTCCCCCGGCATTCCACACACCTTCCCTCCGAGCAGAGATACGGGCATTCGTCAAACTCATACTGCCCGGCAACGCACTGCTTTACCCTGCCATTTTCGCAGACAGGCGCCTCTTTGTCGGAACATTTCGGCGGCGCGACACACACGCCAAGACTGCAGGTTGTCCCCTGCTGGGTATTACAGGTGTCAAACACATAGCCGTTGTTCACGCACTTTTGAAAATACCCGTTATCCCTGCACATCGGCACATAATCATCCGTGCAGTTCTTGCACTTGCCATTCTCGCAGAAAAGGTGCTCGCACGGGATCAAGTAATAGCGGTCATTTGCACAATACTTGACGTTGTTGTCCTCGCAGACATCGACCTCGTTGATATCGCATGAAGGCACATCGGCATTTGCAACGCATTTGCCGCCCCAACAGGTCGTGTTGCCCGGACACGTCTGTGTGACATAGGCATTGTTGACACACTTCTTTACCTTAGTGCCTTCACACGTATCAGGCGTCTCGCTGCTGATGCACTTCACACAATTCCCGTTCAGACAAAGCTCTGCCCCACAGGAAATCAGCTGGTAATAGCCATTCACGCACTTGCGTATGCTGGTCCCGTCACAGCTCGGGGGCTCCGTGTCGCTGCACTCTTTTTCCCCTGTCTCGCAATACCCCTTCACGCATACCGATCCCACGCCGCATTTCGCATACTTGTACTTGCCCTTATAGCAGACGCGCATCTGATTGCCGACGCAGTCCCGATCCCAGTCGTAACACTCCTTGCACGTATTGTTGACGCAGACCATATTCCCCGCGCAATGGCTATCCAGAGTGCATTCCTCCGTCGCATGGCAGTCCCATCGGTCTTTCGCATTCACCATCTTGTAAAGCATCGTCGCGAATTCGATGCGCGTGATCGCCCGCGATGGGCAGAACTTGTCCGTGCCCTCGCCGCAGTTTGTCGCGACACAGTTTCGCACCAGCGCCTCGACATCCGGAAAATACCACTCGCTGCCCCCCACATCGCTGAACGTCTGCGGCTTCTGCTGATACACGGCGAGCCCTGTAAAATAGGCTCGCGCGATCATCGCGGCCGCTTCAGCTCGCGTAATGGCGCGTTTCGGCTCAAATGTCGAAGATGTCGCCGGCACGGCCATTTTTTCATTTTTGAGCGCAGCGATCATCCCGCACTCCGCCTCAGATACCGTACTGGTATTCACATCCGAATACGGGGCGTTACAGCTCAACACTTTCAGCCCGCGCGCATTCCCCACACTCAGGGCAGCCTGCGCCCGCGTCAGTTCACAGTTCGGACAAAACTGAAGCGGCGATGCGTTACAGCTCTCCAGCAGCCCTTGCCCATAGATATACTTGCTGACCGTATCGTCATGCGTTCCAGTCACGATATCCTTAAAGTAACCAGGGTTCGACACATTCTCCGTCAAACAGCTCTGAGCTGATGCCTCAGAACTCAACAAACCACAGATTCCGACGATCAGGCTGATCAGGTATGTTTTACGCATTCATGCCTCCAAAACACAAAAAGACACAATAGTCTAACAGCCAGATTCTCAAAAATCCCGAAATTTCGGCACCCCCCCAAAAAATTGCGCAACCATTCAGCCCACAGACTTGTCTGAAGTATGAAGGGCATTGCTGACAGGCATCAGGCAGTAGATGGTAGGCAGTAGTCAGCCGCGCAGGAACTTTTGCCCTGAGGACAATAAAAGTTCGCCTGCTTATGGGCGAGAACGATGTTGTAACACTCATGATTGAGAGGGCGGCTGACCAGTAACTCAAATTGCGCAACAATTCAGCCCCCTAGGATTATGCACGTTTCAACGCCTATCGCGCCTATGTGCAGTCATATATTTCCTCATGCCAATATTCCTCATGCCAATATTCACCCTACCCACATTTACTTACATTGTTAAAACAAACAAAAAGCACTATACTCTTAATTTGTCTTTATCTGCACTATAAGACATGGATCACCAAATCAGGAGCCTGTATGCGTAGATTTCCATTCTGGTCAGCACTTTTGACATCCTCCCTGCTGGCCGCGAGTGCCTTTGCCATCGATCCCGAGCCTGCAACAAATGCCGAGACCGCCCCGACGACGGCAAACACGGCTGACGCTCAGGAGTCCAACGACGCGACCATCGCGCATGACACGGCTGCCCAAGAGCCATCCCCAGAACAGACCTATGCGCTGACAGACGAGCAGATCGCGCTCAACAATCAGGCCGTCGAAGCCGTCAACTACAGGCAGTTTGAAAAAGCGGAACAGCTCTTCAAGGCCATGCTTCAGATCCAGGAGCTCAACATCATCTGGATGAACCTGGGCCGTACCTACGCCAACCAGAACAAATGCCCCGAAGCGGCCGATGCCTATGCCAAAGTCACGACATCGCTGAAATCGAGCGATTTTCCATCGGACCTCATCGAAGCCAACACGATCGACTTCATCAATGACCTCAAGATCAAATGCACCGCAACCCTCACGCTGACCTGCCGCGAGGACGTGAGCACGATCATCGTGATCGACAATGGCGAAGAGCGAGCATGTACCGAAACGCCGCTGCTCATCATCCCTGGGCAGCACGCCGTCTACGCGCGTACCAATAACGAAGCCAGCGTGTATCACTTTGATGCCAAGCCTGGCGAAAATACCGTTCTGGACGTCACGCTCGCCCCCCAAGATTTCATCGCCGAGCCCCCTGATGAAATCGCGCCTCTGCCCGAACTTGATCCGAAGCTTGTCGAGCGTTCCGACCTATTCAAAAAGGTCGGCTATGCCCTGATCGGTTCCGGCGCGGCTCTGGCGATCGGCGGCTTTACACTCGCGGGACTCGCCTACTTCGATTTTCAAAATCACTGCGGAAAAGGCTCGCTCGATGACACATGCAAAGAGATCGACAATTCGATCTGGGAATCCCCCATGGGATTCAGAGAAGACAAGATCAAGACATACACCGCAGTCGGAGGCGTGATCGGCGGGCTCGGGGCCGCCGCGCTCCTCACTGGCGTGGCGCTGATCGTTGTCAATGCCGTCGTCTATCAGCCGCAGATCGATGCCTTCGCCACATCTGACCCGATTCAGTTCAGCCCCGTGTTCTCGCCACAATTCGCAGGGTTCACGCTTTCCACTCGATTCTGATCCGGCTCCGGCAACCACAAGACCGCTGCCTGATATCCTGTATCCGATCCCCATTTAGGCTCATCCATTTCAGAGGCCAGTATGAATCACCACAAACTTCTGTTCGGCATCTCATTCTGCGCAGTCACGCTCGCATCATGCACCCCGAATCCTGCTTGCCACGAAAACTCATGCCCGGATGGAATGATATGCTCAGAAACCGGTGACTGCGTGCCTGCACCAGATCCATGCAGCGCATGCTCTGAAAATCAAAAATGCGTCGATAATGTATGCACAGACCTCTGCGGCAATTCGATATGCACAGACAGCGAGATCTGCCTTAATAATGCCTGCTACAAAAAATGTGCTTCAAAAGAAGACTGCAACAACGATGAGGAATGCTCAGACGACGGCAGATGCGTCATGACTGCCATCATCATTGGATGCCCCGAAAGATGTGGCGAGAAACAGGAATGTAATTACGATACACACCAGTGCGAAGACATTAA
The DNA here is from genome assembly GCA_017555665.1 of Pseudomonadota bacterium. Lineage (GTDB taxonomy): Bacteria > Myxococcota_A > Bradymonadia > UBA4248 > UBA4248 > UBA4248. The sequence continues at coordinate 11,356 of JAFZFY010000294.1, forward strand.
ATGCGGCGAAGCCGTTTGCAGCGATACCGAAAAATGCGTCAATAATGTCTGCAAACCCCTCTGTGGAGAAACCGTATGCGACGATTCTCAAAAATGCGTCGAGGATGTCTGTAAACCCCTTTGCGGCGATATCGTATGCGAGGCTTCCCAGCGATGCTCAGACGATGTTTGCAAGCCGCTCTGCGGCGATAATGTCTGCGAAGATTCCCAAAAATGCATCGATGATGCCTGCAAGCCGCTTTGCGGTGAAATCGTCTGCCAAGACGATCAAAGATGTGTCGATGATATCTGCAAGCCGCTTTGCGGTGAAGAAGTCTGCCAGGACGATCAAAGATGCGTCAACGATACTTGCAAATCCTTATGCGGCGAAGTGATCTGTCTGGATTCTCAGCAATGCGTCGATAACATATGCAAAGACCTCTGCGGTAATCAGGTGTGCGCAGACAATCAGATCTGCGATCACGAGACCTCTCAATGCATCACCCCTGCCGATCCATGCGATCCCTGCACACAAGGCAAGCTCAAAGACGTTTACGAATGCATCGATCATGCATGTGTCCCCAGCCTGGCCTGCTCGCCGACACAGTCTTGCCCAGACAACTTCAGATGCGATTCCACCATCCATAAATGCGTCGCCATCGACCCCTGTCAGAACGTCATTTGTCCCAGCGGCAAGACATGCCTCAAAATGCAATGCATCGACAACGACTGCCTCGATAACGGCAAAGAAAAAGCGTGCGATGACGGCTACGCCTGCCACAACGGCGTATGCGAGTTCGATTGCAAAGATATCACCTGCAACGAGGGATTGCAGTGCATCAAAGGCATTTGCACGGATCCCTCATGCCTCAATGTCTTTTGCGACACAGGCAAAGCATGCTCAAAAGGCAAATGCACTGACCTCGCCTGCATCGACATGGCCTGCCCGGAAGGAACAATCTGCCGTAATGGCTCATGCACTTACGAAATCTGCCTCGATAAGCCTGACTGCCCCAGAGGAAGCGTCTGCGATGCCGAAGGCCAGTGCCAGTTCGCCATCCCTCCTGCACTCATCCTCACGCACCCACAAGACAAAGTTACAGACGAAGACGGGAAAACCATTGAATTCACGGTGGTCCTCAACAGCGCACCGGCTCAAGATGTCACGCTTAAATGCGAATTCATCACAGAAAGCCCAAATCCAGAAGCAGATGCCCCCAGTTGCGACGAAATTCTGTTTACGCCAGAGACGTGGAACAATCCGCGGACAATTTTCGTATCAGGTGAAGATGATCAAGTCGTTGATGGCAATCAGATATACCAGCTCAAAGTGACAACGGTCTCTAACGATTCCAGTTATAATGAACTGACAGCAACCTCAGAAGAGCTCACCAACATCGACACGACGGTTCCTGGCGTATTCGTCTCAAACGATTATCTCCAGACACATGAGAATGGTTCAGATTCGCTGTTCCTCGTGGGATTATCGACCAAACCGACACATGATGTCACGCTCACCATCAAGTCCTCAGACGAGACCGAAGGACGTGTCGGCATGGATTCAATCGTTTTCTCAAAAGATGGCCTCGTTCAATATTTCATTGTCATGGTCCAAGCTGTCGATGATGATGAAAAAGATGGAAATATCACATATCAGATCACATTCCAGACCCAGTCTGAAGATCCAAATTATAATGGTCTGACGATTCCCCCCATTACAGTCCTCAATGTGGATGATGACAGTGTCGGCTATTACTCAGGAACCCCCTCAGGCTTTTCTATTCGCGAGGGCGAAATCCAAAAATTAAGTGTCTACTCAAATACGGGCGATAACTTTTCATTTTCCACTTACTACTCAAATGGTTTAGACTTTACAAAATTATATAACAATGAAAATAAATTCATTTTCCTCGTAGGCAGCGTTGATAATACAATTGATGGTGACAATGATGCGGCCTATGAGATTGAAATTACAAATGCAAGCAATCCAGAAATACTTTCACTCCCCAAAGGCACCTTTACTGGAACAGTCATAGATGTTGATAAAGCCGATATCCGCTATACACTATCCCAGCCGCCCGCCTTCAAGGAAAACGATGACATCATGACAGTGTCTCTGTCACTCGCCTCAAAACCGACTGGCAATGTCACAATCACCCCCTCCGTATCCGATGATACCGAGATCAGCCTCAGAACAGAAAACGCCATCGAATTCACACCTTCAAACTGGAACACAAAACAAGAAATTATCATTGCCCCTATCACAGACGATATCGCCGACGGAAATGTCCGCTCAAGCCTCATCCTCACCTGTTCATCGCCTAGTGATACAAATTATAATACCCTTATCAAACAAATCGATATTACAACCGTCGATATTGACAAAGCCGGTCTGAATATATCAAAGCCCAAACAATCGATATTCCGCGAAAATGACCACGATGAAATCAACCTCGCAGTCAGCCTTCTTTCAAAACCATCAAGCAATGTTACCGTGACCCTATCCTCCTCTGATGCGACTGAACTCGCAATCCTGAGCGATAAAACACTGACATTTACCCCTGATGATTATAACA
>JAFZFY010000026.1 GCA_017555665.1 Pseudomonadota bacterium
GGCGGTTTTGGTTTTGGGGACACGATTTAATCCAACCTTGCGGCTTATGGCTCTGATGCGTATAATCCGCCCAGTTTTGGGGCGACCGTCATTCATGCGACGGTGACGGTCTCATTAAGTGTAATAGGATGTAAGCACAGAGGGGTATCATGGTTAATGTTCGCAAACTGGAAGCGGAACTCTGGGAATCTGCCGATTTGCTGCGCCAGGGGTCAAAGTTGACATCCAATCAATACTGTATGCCTGTGTTGGGGTTGATATTTCTGCGTTATGCTTATAGCCGCTATAAAAAGGTCGAAGCCGAGATTCTTAAGAATCGTCCAAAGCGCGGTGGACGGATTATGCCCCTGGAAGCCAGTGATTTCGCCGCCAAAAGTGCTCTGTACCTGCCCAAAGAGGCACAATACGATTATTTGGTCAATCTGCCAGAGCATATCGCTGCAGCTAATTTGGTTAATAAAGACGGACACCACATGAACAGTTTGGGTGAAGTCGTCAATAACGCCATGATGCTCATCGAAGCACAAAGTGAACAGCTTACTGGTGTTCTGCCAAGGAGTTATACCGATTTCTCGGATGAGCTATTGGCAGAGCTACTGCGCATCTTTAACAACAGTGCGTTGGACGAAGTTGGTGGAGATATTATCGGCCGCATTTACGAGTATTTCCTCAATAAATTTGCCAAAAACATCGCATCGGATGATGGCGTATTTTTTACCCCAAAATCCTTGGTCAAGATGATTGTCAATATTCTTGAACCCCAAAGCGGTGTACTGCTCGACCCGGCCTGTGGTAGCGGCGGTATGTTCATACAAAGTGGTGATTTCGTCAATGCTGCAGGGATGAATGCGAACAACTCCATGACTTTTTATGGTCAGGAAAAGGTCGAATACAACGCACAGCTCTGCCTGATGAATATGGCTGTGCACGGGCTTACAGGCGTGATTAAATCCGGAGACGAAGCCAATACGTTCTATCACGATGCGCACAATCTGGCCGGACGCTGTGATTACGTCATGGCCAATCCACCCTTTAATGTCGATAAAGTCAAGGCTGAATCCTGCGATGCTGTCGGTCGGCTCCCCTTCGGGCTGTCGGGTGTCAACAAAAACAAAGAGGTTGGCAATGCCAATTACCTTTGGATATCGTATTTTTACGCCTATCTGAACGAACGCGGACGGGCTGGCTTCGTCATGGCATCTTCGGCAACCGACAGCCAGGGAAAAGATAAAGACATTCGTGAAAAGCTGATAAAAACAGGATGCGTCGATGTGATGATCTCTGTCGGCAACAATTTCTTTTATACAAAATCCCTGCCCTGCTCTCTATGGTTTTTGAATAAAGCAAAATCCAAAGAAATAAAGAATAAGGTTTTGTTTATCGATGCACGAAATTACTACACCGTGGTAGATCGCACGCTGAATGAATGGAGCGAGTGGCAGCTAAAGAATATGAATGCCATCGTGTGGCTTTATCGAGGGGAGACAGAGAAATATAAAAAGCTGATTGCAGAGTATCGGGAAACCTTGAATAGAGAGGGAAATTTTAGTGATATCGTTCACACACTAAAGAATGAAATTGCAGAATTGCGCAAAGAGGCCAAAGATGCGGTCGAGGAAGCACCCAAACGCGATAAAAAACGCGTACAACAATCGTATGATGATCGCATCGCTGAGGCCGAGGAAACGCTGACAATCGCCAAAGAAGCGCAATGGCTCTATGAAAAATTCGGCGATGGCGTCTATGCCGATGTTTCCGGGCTGTGTAAACTCGCAACCATCGAAGAAATTGAAGACAAAGGCTGGTCGCTGACACCCGGTGCATACGTCGGCGTTGCGCCAATCGAGGACGATGGCGTTGATTTCTCTGAACGCATGGCCGAAATACATCGCGAACTTCTATCCCTGCAGGCGGAATCCAACGATTTGATGGATACGATTTCGAGGAATTTTAAGGAGCTGGGGATATGACATTTGTAGGGCGGTAGACACCGTCGCAACGGAGGCGGGGAGATGAGCAAGAATATGACGTTTGAACAGTTGGCATACAACGTGAAAAACGTGCACGAAGCGACGAGTGCGTACGCCAAGGGAGCGGTGAATCAGCTGCTTACGGCGAGGAATTGGGCGATAGGTTGCTATATCGTCGAGTTTGAGCAAAACGGTAAAGAGCGGGCTGAATATGGCGTAAACCTTCTCCAAAACTTGGCTGAGAGAATATCCATTAAGGGGTTGGATCGTCAAATGTTGACCACATGTAGGCTCTTTTATCTGCGTTATCCGCAAATTTGCGACTCAGTGAGTCGCAGATTGAAAAGAATAGGGGCTATTGAGCAAATCGCCATGCCTATGCTTACCGAACATGTCTCTGTAATGCCTACTGAAACATGTTTGGAGAATTGTGACTCAGTGAATCACAAATTCGAAACGCCATCGGAATTATTGATAACTAAATTATCATTTACTCATATACGACAGCTTATATCCATAGATGATCCTCTTGAGCGTTTCTTTTATGAAGTTGAATGCATCAAGGGGACATGGAGCGTTCGGGAACTGCGGAGGCAGATCGACACGAAACTCTATTTCAGAGCTGGAATTAGCAAGAAACCTGAGCTATTGCTGGAGAAAATACAGAACGGTGGCTCGGAGGCGACGCTAAGCGTAAAGAATGCCTACGCGCTTGAGTTTTTAGGGCTGGATGCCAAGGATGAAGTTAGCGAATCCGATCTTGAGCAGGCGATCATGGACCATCTGCAGGAATTCCTGCTCGAAATGGGCAAGGGGTTTTGCTTTGAAGCAAGGCAGAAGCGCATACTAATCGACGACGAGTATTACTTCGTTGACTTGGTGCTGTATAACCGCATTTTGCACTGCAACGTCATTATTGAGCTTAAAGTAGACAAATTCCGCATTGAGCATGCGGCACAACTCAATGCCTACGTCTCGTATTATAAATGCGAGGAAATGAATGCGGGCGATAATCCGCCGATAGGCATTTTGCTGTGTACTGAAAAAGGCCCCAAAATGGTTCAATACGTATTGAACGGCATGGATGAAAACCTCTTCGTGTCTACTTATAAACTTCAGTTGCCTGATCAAAAACAGCTGGAAGAATTTTTGATTAACGAAATCAAAGCATTGGGGGAATGAAAAATGCAGTGCATGGCACAGATAACGACGGCAGACGACGTCGCGACGGAGGCGGGGAGATGAAGTGGGATTATGTTACTTTTGAAAAATTATATCTGAACGATTCAAGAAATGGACTAACAAAACCAAGCAAAGTTCGTGGTTCTGGTTTCAAAATGATAAATATGGGAGAATTGTTTGCAAATGATCGCATTTTCGATATTCCCATGGAACTTGTGCCATTAAATGAAAAAGAGAAGATATCTGCAAAAGTTGAAAAGAATGATTTGTTGTTTGCAAGGCAATCGCTTGTCCTTGAAGGGGCTGGTAAATGTAGTATAGTAATGGATGTTTCGCCATTAACTGTTTTTGAGTCTCATATAATTCGTGTGCGCTTAAATAAAGAACTAGCAGATCCATTATTTTATTACTATTATTTTCGTTCATCGATTTCTCCGATAAAAACAATCGTTCAGCAATGCGCACAAGCTGGAATTAGAGGAAGCGATTTACAAAAATTAGACGTAATTTATCCACCAATTCAAACCCAACGCCGCATTGCCTCTATACTCTCTGCCTATGACGACCTGATCGAGAACAACCGCAAGCAGATCAAGCTGCTGGAAGAAGCCGCACAGCGGCTCTATAAAGAGTGGTTCGTCGACCTGAGATTTCCAGGGCACGAGAAGGTGAGGATCGTCGATGGCGTGCCCGAGGGGTGGAGGAAAGGTGTTATTGAAGATGTAATAGAATTTAATCCAAAGATGACGTTAGCCAAAGAAAGATTGAAACAATCTGTTCCGATGTCCGCATTGAGTACAAATTCAATGACAATAAACAGCAATGAGTTTACGACAACATATTCAAATTCGGGAAGCAAATTTAAAAACGGGGACACACTACTAGCCAGAATAACCCCCTGCCTTGAAAATGGAAAAACAGGATTTGTGTCTGGAATTGATAATGAGGGGGCTGTTGGTTCAACTGAGTTTATTGTTATGCGTTCAAAAAAGTTGAATCCATATATAGTATATCTATTAGCTCGTACAAATGATTTTAGGAAAACTGCGATTCATAGTATGACAGGAAGTGATGGTAGACAAAGAGCGCAGGTTGATAAAATTATGAAGTATCCCTACATAATTCCTAGTCAAACAATTCTTTACACCTTTGAAAAAGTAATAAAACCAATATTCGATAAAATTATTTGTTTGAATGTACAATCACAAAAATTAGCGCAATCCCGTGATCGTCTGTTACCAAAGCTGATGAGCGGTGAGTTGGAGGTGTAAGGATTGATGGGGAAAATATCTACAGTGTGGCAAGCGAGGAGATAGGGAAAATGACGAGAAAGAGCATAAACATTCTGGATAATGACTACTTCGGCTGGATAAAGGAACTGTCAAGCCGATATCGACAAAGCCAGATCAAAGCCGCGACAAAAGTCAATGCAGAGATGTTGCGGTTTTATTGGGAGCTGGGGCGAGATATTGTCTCCTTGAAGGCAGAAAGCAAATGGGGAAGTGGATTTATAAATAAACTCAGTCAGGATCTAAAACAATATAATCCAGAGGCGACATGCTTCTCTCCCACAAATCTTCTGTATATGAAGAATTTTTATCTTCTCTATCAGCCATTGCTGCCGATGGCACCCCAAGTTGGGGAGCAAATGGCACTTCCCGAAATTACTCCCCAAGTTGGGGAGCAAATGCCGTTGGGGTCCGTGCGCCCAAAAGTCCAGCAAGTTGCTGGACAATTGACAGGAGCGAATCTTCAGCAATCTGCCGAAGAATCAAATCTCCTTCAGACGATCGCTGAGAGAATCATGCGTGACCTGATGGCTGTACCATGGGGACATCATAAGGTCATCATAGACAAATGTTCCAACGATCCCCAAAAGGCGCTGTTCTATATCCGTCAGACCATCGAAAATGGCTGGAGCCGCTCAATGCTCTTGAACTTCATTTCCACCGATCTCTATGAACGGCATGGAAAGGCGCTTACCAATTTTTCGCGCACGTTGCCAGCCGAGACAAGCGATCTGGCGCAGGAATTGACGAAGGATCCCTATAATTTTGCATTTACGGGCATCACAGGGCGTTATAATGAACGCCTGCTGAAAGATACGCTTTTGAATAATATCACGAAATTTTTGGTGGAACTCGGGACAGGGTTTGCCTACGTTGGCAAAGAGTACCGGATACAGGTTGGCGAGCGAGAGCAGTTTATTGACCTGCTGTTTTACAATTTAAATCTTTCATGTTACGTGGTGCTGGAAGTAAAAATTGGAAGATTTGAATTTGCAGACATCGGCCAGCTTGGCGGCTACATGGTGGCTTGCAATCACCAGTTAAAAAAAGAGGGACGCGATAATCCAACCATTGGGCTATTGATCTGCAAAGAGAAGGACAAGGTTCAGGCTCAATATGCATTGGAATCCAGCACGCAGCCGATTGCGATTTCGGAATACGATCTGGAGAAATTCTATCCGGAAAAGATAGAAGGTACCATTCCGACCATCGAGGAATTAGAGACACTGCTTCCTCGCATGATGGAGGAAGAAGAACGCAATGTATAAGGGGAAACCAACGTGGTAGCAATTTTATGTTTAACACGGTGAATTGAACAGCAAAATGGTGATGAGTCAATCGATCATGATATACTGGGGGGCGCGTATGCCGCGGGCATAGCACATTTGGGCGCCCCGTATGCGCCGAAGGCGCATAGGGGAGCGGCGTCCGCGTATTGGCCAAAGGCCAATAGCGGCGCCACAAAAAAAGGCAATAAAGATGAGCTACGATTATTCTGAAAATATTCTCGTTCAGGAAAGTGCGGGAAACTTTCTCCAGACGCAGCTGGGCTGGGACGTCAGGTTTGCTTATAACAAGGAGAAACTTGGCGCGGATGGCACGTTTGGTCGTAAATCGTATAAAGAGATTTTGCTTGAGCGATATTTTCGCGCCGCACTGAAAAAACTGAATCCGTGGATGACGGATGCCCAGATTCTCGAAGCACAGACCATTCTGGAACGACGTCTTTCCACGGCTTCGCTATTACAGGTGAACGAGGAAAAATATTTTCTGATTCGCGATGGGATTCCTGTGACGGTGAAGCGGCCAGATGGCAAAACAGAAACGAAAAAAGCGGCTGTCATCGATTTTCTTCATCCAGGAAATAACTCTTTTCTGGCAATAAAGGAATTGAAAATACATGGTGATCTTTATCGCCGGCGTACGGATATCGTTGGGTTTGTGAATGGGTTGCCGCTTTTGTTTATTGAGTTAAAGAAATCGACCGTAGATGTTCAAAACGCTTATGATGATAATTATACCGATTATCAGGATACGATTCCGCAGTTGTTTTATTATAATGCTTTTTTAATACTTTCGAATGGTCTTGAGGCGAAGGTCGGCACGCTTGGTAGCAAATACGAGTTTTTCCACGAGTGGAAACGTTTGTACGAAAGCGAACGCGGCAGTGTTGATTTGGAGACAATGCTTCGCGGTATTTGTAAAAAAGAGAGTTTTCTTGATCTGTTGGAGAATTTTATCCTCTTTGACCATTCCGGCGGCAACACCGCGAAAATACTCGCTCGAAACCATCAGTATCTCGGCGTGAATGAGGCGGTGAGAGCATACGAAGATAGAAAATTATATGATGGCAAATTGGGTGTGTTTTGGCATACGCAAGGTTCCGGTAAGAGCTATTCCATGCTGTTTCTTGCACAGAAAATACGCCGCAAATTTGCGGGTTCTCCGACGATTGTCATTTTAACCGACCGCGAAGAACTCAACAAACAAATCAGCGATACTTTTGAAAACTGCGGTCTGCTGGGTAAAACAAAATCCACACAGTTTATCGCATCCAGCGGCGAAGATTTGATTAAAAAGTTACAGGGCAATCCCAGCTTTATATTTACGCTGATACACAAGTTTAACAAGCCGAACGCGAAACCAATTTATCCCGATCATGATATTATCATTATGTCGGATGAAGCGCATCGCAGCCAGTACGGCCTATATGCCGACAATATGATGAAACTGCTTCCAACGGCAGCACGTATCGGTTTTACTGGCACACCGCTGTTATCGAGTGATAATATTACTGCACGTACCTTCGGTGGTTATATTTCGGTTTATGACTTTAAGCGCGCTGTAGAAGACGGGGCGACGGTTCCGCTTTATTACGAAAATCGCGGCGAAAAAATAGTGAATTTGCACAATCCTGAAATTACAGATCGCATTCTGGATGCTATTGAGCAAGCCGATATGGATGAAAGCCAGCTGGAAAAGCTGGAAGCGGAGTTCGCCAAAGAAATCCATCTCATGACCGCAGAGCCGCGCCTTCGATCGATTGCACGGGATTTTGTGGGGCATTATTCTGATTTATGGACAAGCGGTAAGGCAATGTTTGTCTGTCTGAATAAGGTCACCTGCGTGCGCATGTACAATTATGTGCAGGAATACTGGTCGCAGGCGATAGAGAATCTCAAAAAGGATATCAAAACCGCCACGCAGCAGGAAGCACTTGAATTACAGCGCAAGCTGGAATGGATGCAGGAAACGGAGATGGCTGTTGTGGTCAGCCAGGAACAAAACGAGATTCAGACATTTAGAAAGTGGAATCTGGATATTCACACTCACCGCGATAAAATGGAAAAGCGAGAGCTGGATAAGGAATTCAAGGATTCTCAGAATCCGCTTCGCATTGTATTTGTATGCGCGATGTGGCTGACGGGGTTTGACGTTAAGTGTCTTTCGTGTCTGTATCTCGATAAACCGCTCAAAGCGCATACACTCATGCAGACGATTGCCCGTGCGAACCGTGTGAACGAAGGTAAAAGCAACGGTCTTATTATAGATTATATTGGTATTGTGAAAGCGCTCCGCAAAGCCCTGGCTGATTATACTGCCAATGTCAGCAGTACTGGTGGCGATCCAACCATTAATAAAGAGGAATTAATTGCGCGCATTCTGGAAATAATTGAAAAATCAGAGCATTTTCTTGGAGAGCGCAATTTCAACCTGCAGATGCTTTTGGATGCGGCTAATTTTAGGAAGCTGTCGTGTTTAAAGGATGCAGCCGATGTTGTTTGCGGAACTATCGAAGATAAAAAGACTTTTTCGATGTATGCATCGGAACTCAAACGTCTGATGAAATATACCAATCACGATGATATCTGCATGGATGAACGCAAGAAATATGAGGCAATAGCCGCCATTCATGACGTATTGAAGAGTAAGCGCAGACATGCCGATATTACTGATTTGATGAAAACGATTAACGGTATTATCAATGAGTACATTCAAATCGATTCATCCGATTCGTCCTCAACACCCACACGTCAGTTCGATATCAGCAGCATTAATTTTGATTTATTAAGACAGGAATTTTCTAGGGTTAAAAAGAAAAATCTCATCATGCGTGATTTGGAAGAACTGATTCAGAAGAAATTAGAACACATGATGCGCAGCAATCCCAATCGGATCAATTATTACGAACGCTATCAGAAAATCATCACGGATTATAACAGCGAACAGGATCGAGCAACGATCGAAAAGACGTTTATGGATTTGATGACGCTGGCGGACAGCTTAGATCAGGAAGAACAACGCTATATTCGTGAAGGATTTACAAGTGATGAGGAACTCTCTCTTTATGATTTGCTGTTCAGAGATAATCTTTCAAAATCAGACATCAAGAAGATTAAAGAAGTCGCTTCCACATTGCTGCAGAAAATCAAGACGAAAATAGCAGAACTGGATCACTGGACTGATAAGCAGGAGACTAAAGCGGTTGTTGATACACTAATTCGGGATACACTATGGGCAGAATTGCCCGAGAGTTATGACGAAAACAGCATTTCTAGGTATCGGCAGCGTATTTACGAATATGTTTACACACGGTACCATGTGGCTGCATGATACGAAAATTGGGCGACTACACCCTTTAACACGGAGATGTTATGGTTTATATTCCAGAAACTGAAGATATTTATTTTTCAAAAACGCGAGGAAACGAAGTTGCAATTGTCATACTTGATTGAACGTAATTTCTCAGTACGTATTATTTCATGGTTTTTAGTTAAAAATAAGTCTACTCTTATGAAGGAAATGATTAAGCTTTTATATTTAGGGGATATCAGTAGTGAGGCCATAAGATTTGTCTCAGAGCAATATGAACTATCTGGTGATTTATCGATATTTATTAATTTTTGCATCGAATACTTTGGGGTGAGCTCATCGTTCGATTGCGCAAATGAGAGATATAGA
>JAFZFY010000295.1 GCA_017555665.1 Pseudomonadota bacterium
ATTATAAAGCCCCTTGCGGGCAAAATACTGATCGAACGCGATAAAATAAATCGGCACATCCGATCCCGGCAGCACTGACTGGCGCACCTCGCACCATAACTCGCCAATGACACCCATCCATACGCCCATTGCGCCGGGAAGCGGATCCATGCGGTATTTCCACTGGTCGATGCTTCCGTAAAGCGGCATGACGACGCGCACATCGTGTCCGAGCTGTTTCAAGAATTTGGGCAATACGCCTGCGACATCGGCAAGCCCGCCGGTTTTGGCGAACGGGACTGCTTCAGAGGCAACCATCAGTATCTTCATAGTCACTCCGGGAGTTGTAAAAAACGCGAACAGGATTGCTTTCCTGCGCTTCGACTAGTATCGCATATTTTGACCGCAAGCGCTAAAAATGAAAGGTTTGTTTTGCGTTTCAATGCGCGGCGTGAAAAATGGGGGCTTATATTTCACATTGATTGCGCCGAATATACTTATACCGCCACCGCATTCGCATTGACCTGATCGATAACCTTGCGTATTCCCATCCACATGGATAAATCAGAAAAAACTTCAACGATGCTGCCTCGGTCTGTAAATGGGGGTTCCTGCAATACGGACAGATCCCTCATCATGCCGTTGTGAACGATAAACTCCACAATCTGGTTCACAAAGTATATCTGTCGGCTGTCCAGATGGGTTTCATCCAGATATTCAGAAAAGGCTGCCTTGGCGGCATTCATATCTAGCCCGACGATTTCACGCACAAACACGCCGAGGGGCTTCTCGCCATATTCGGCCTCATATTCCTGTTTGGTGCCGACTTCACTCCAAAGGATTTCTTCCAGAACTTTCACATCTTCAGTACTGAGGGGAATGTTTTCCTTTAGCTTTGCAATGACTGCATTATCTTGGTGTTGTCGGACGTAATATTCAGCCTTGGCCTTGTAGTTCTTCAGATCATCGCTTTCCAATTCGGATGCTTTCCAGTCTATAGAGAGGACTTCATCCTCAAAATTCGTGTCATAAAGGATCCTTCCAACCGGAATATACTTCATCAGGTCGCGCAGGTTCTCACGAATATGTTCAAAATCATTGATATCCGCATTGTCCAGAAAATCGGTGTGCAGAATTTTATCGATCAGTTCTGCTTGCATCATGATTTCTGGAATATTGGCAACACTCGCGACGGCAGCCACTTTTTTCATCAAGTCATGTCTGGCACGGGTATATTTCTCACCGATCAGATAGGCCAGTTCAATGCCGTACATCAAGGCATCAAAACGCAAAGCCTTGGCATCATCGTTTTCCGGTTCGATCAAAGGCGCGAGCTCCTCGCGGACCACGAGCGTATCCTCATAGGTCAATGCTTGATAGTTTTCCTTCACGGCATACTGGTCCACATAGCGCAGATGCTGACGAACAGCAAAATTCTCCCGGTTCAGTTCCTGCACTTTGCTGGTCATGTGTTCCACAAGCGCATCCCGATAGGCGACAAGCTCTTGGGTCTGATAATTCAGATCCTGAAGCTTATAGGCAATTTCAAACTGCAGATTGAAAATTGCGCCCTGAAGCGCGAGCATGTTTGCGGTGGGCTTGCTTTTATTCATGCGGAAGAATTCAAAATTCCCGCAGAAATCAAAAATATAAAATTTCTCTTTATCTATGCCATCTAGCAGCCCCGGGCACAAGCGCGTGCCGCGGCCGATCATCTGCCAGAACTTGGCTTTACTCATGACTTTCTTGAAAAAGACCAGATTTAAAACTTCCGGCACATCGATACCAGTATCGAGCATATCGACAGAGATGGCAATCTGCGGCATCTTCTTCGGATCGGAGAACTCATCAATCGCACTCTGCGCATAGGTCATGTAGTTATCGATCACCTTTGCATAGCTATTCAGATGCGGGTATTCCTTTCCGAATATTTCCAGTATTTTCTCCGCATGATTGTGGTTCTTCGCGAAGATGATGGTCTTGCCAATCTTGTTGCCGTAATCGATTTTCAGACCGTGAGTCATCAAAATATGCAGCACTTCGCGAATCGTATCCGCGTTAAATATCCATTCATTGAGGGCTGAAGACGCGATGCTTTCCGGCAGTTCACCGTTTTCATCTTCAAAAGTATCTTCGTAAGCCCGTTTATCTTCTTCAGACAGATCATCATAAACGATGCCCTGTTGAATGAATTTGAGCGTCGTTTCCACAGACATGAAGTCTACCAGATAGCCATCCTTAACGGCCTGCGCCAGATCATAACCATAAGTCGGAACGCCGTCTTCCAGATCGAAAATCTCATAAGTATTTTTATCGATCTCATCCTTTGGGGTTGCCGTAAGGCCGACAAGCGGCGCATCGAAATAATTAAATATATCTTTGTATTTATTATAAATAGAGCGGTGGGCCTCGTCACAAATCAACAAGTCAAAATGACCGCATGAAAACAGCTTCCCTTCCGAATCATGCACCGAGTCGATGCAGTTCATCATGGTCTGATAGGTTGAGAACACACCGTGTGCTTGATAATTGTCTTTTTCCTCACAAAGATTCGTTACGGAAAGATCCGGGAGGAGATTCACGAAATTCCTCTTTGCTTGTGTCACCAGTGAATTCCGGTCTGCCAGAAATAGAATATTCTTTACCCATCCTTGATCTAGCAGCACTTTGCAAAGCGCGATTACCGTGCGCGTTTTACCGGAACCTGTTGCCATGACCAGCAGTGCTTTGCGGCGGTTTTTCGCGCCAAAACTGTCACATACCGCCTTGATTGCGGCCTCTTGATAATATCGACCGGCAATGCCCTTATCGACCGAGATATAGTTTAGACGGCTGCGCATCGCCTGCAGATTAAACAACTTTTCCAGATCGCGTTTGGAATAGATGGCTGCAACCCTGCGCTCTGGATACTGGTTATCGACGATTCTGGTATCAAAACCGTTTGTCAAAAATACCACCGGTCGGCGTCTCTGTTTCTTTTCGATCAGGTCTGCATAGAGCTTTGCCTGTTGTCGGCCTTTCGCCACATCCACACAGGTGCGCTTGGCCTCGATCACAGCCAGGATTCTGCCGTCATCGCCCATCAATACATAATCCGCATAGCCGACTTCCGAATGGTTTGGCATGCCGGGAAGCTCATACTCATTGAGCCAGTTCTTGCCCTCGAGCCATCCGGCATCGTCCAGCATGGCATCAATATACAGTTTGCGCGTCTTGTATTCGGAGATATCAAGCGGTTTCGGCACATAACTCTGCTGCTGTGCTTCTCGGCGACCTGTCAATTCTTCTCTCAACGCAGCATTTTCTTGCATCAAAGCTGTAAGCTGCAATTCCATGTCCGGATTGACAATCGGTGCTTTTTCTGTCTGCGCCAAAAGATTTGGATTAAACGTGCTTTCTGTATAATGATTCGCATAACAAAAGGCTACAAAATCCAAAAAGATATACAGATTTTCAAGGCAGAGTATGGCTTGTTCTTTTGTAATCTTCTTGCCGGCATGTGCGGCGGCGTTGCCCAGCTTGCGAATGAAGTCCATGCGTCGCAGCAAGTTTTCATCCACAAGCTTCCGGAACTCGTCGGTGCTTATCAAACTGACCAGATTATCATCCCAGGGCATCACAAGCGAACGATCCACGGAATACATCCATTTGACAGCAAATTCCATGGCACGGCGGCAGTTGATGACGGAAGCCGCGCAATCGAGCAGAAGAATCTTCTCTGCCGAAATGGCAACATCAGCAAATGAACTGAATGTGGGCTCTGATTTTAGGAAATCAAAATTGGTCATCCGAGTCACCTTATGAAAAGCTTTTATCCGAATACTTATTGCTTGGTTGTCCATCCTACCTCGCCTTTCGGTTGCCCGAAAGGCTCGCTACGTCTCGCCATTGGCGCTATGCCCATAGGGCATACGCGCCTTTGCGCCCGGCTATCGCAAGCGATACGCCGGGCGCGTCATGATTGATTACTTATGAGTTTCAAGTCCTTTCTCAATCTCCTCAATAGTCGGAATTGTTCCTTCGATTTTCTCTGGATAGAATTTCTCAAGATCGTATTCTGAAATCGCAATCGGCTGTGTGC
>JAFZFY010000296.1 GCA_017555665.1 Pseudomonadota bacterium
GCGCGGCTATGCTGCGCATACGCCGCGCGCCACCGCCCCGGGGCATGCCTCAAACAGCCGCCTGTGCGTATCTGCCAACGGCAGATAGCACAGGCAAAGCGGCGTATCTGCCAACGGCAGATAGCCGCATCCCCCCACGCCATGCGCAAATGGCAGCAAATGACCTCGCCGTGACCTTCAACGCCGCCGCATCCGCGCACGATGCCCGAACAGAACGTTTTAAATTGTCAGCCTTTCGGGATTGCATTATTTAACCGGCTATTGCTTATTCGCTCATGATCTGAGTATTTTCAACGCATCGAGTTTTTTCAGCTCATTTTGTGGAGGTTCTATGAAAAGATCACTTATTTTCGGGCTCTGCGCGATCGCGTCTGCCGTCATGTTCTCGGCATGCGATGACGATTCAGGCTCCTCATCATCCTCAAAGACCAAATGCGGCGACACCGTCTGCACCGATGACCAGACCTGTCAGGACGGCGTATGTATCGACAAGCAAACGAACAGCTGCCCGCCAGGACAGGAGCTCTGCGGCTCCGAATGCGTCAATCTCCAGAAAGATTACGACAACTGCGGCACATGCGGCAACGCATGTCTCGACGGCTTCGCCTGCAAAGAGGGAAGCTGCGTCCTGAGCTGCACCGCCGACCAGACGGCATGCGGCGACAGATGCGTCGATGTCAACAACGACGACGAACACTGCGGCAAATGTGACGCGGCATGCACCGACGGCAAGACATGCCAGAACGGCGGATGCGTCCTCAACTGTCTGCAGGGCTGGGAAGTCTGCGGCGATACATGCGTCAATCTCCAGAACGACAACAGCAACTGCGGTTCATGCGGCACGAAATGCGGTTCCGAAGACGAATTCGATGACGAAGGCCACCTTGTCAAAGAAGGTTCGCGCGCCGTCTGCGTCTCCGGCACATGCAAGGTCGAATGCACCACCGAACAGACACTCTGCGGCGAAAAATGCGCGACACTCGCATCGGATGCTGCAAACTGCGGCATCTGCGGTCATGTCTGCAGCGATGAAGAAATCTGCAAAGAGGGCAAATGCATTCTCTATTGCTCCTCCAGCCAGCTCGAATGCAGCGGCACCTGTATCAATCCCCTCACCGACAACAACAACTGCGGCGATTGCGGCAGGATATGCCAGAACGGCGACAGCTGCCAGCAAGGCGAGTGCATACCGAACTGTCCTGAAGGCCAGACGGAATGCGGCGAAGCCGGGTGTGTCGATACAAACTCCACATTCGAGCACTGCGGTAAATGCGGCAACGCCTGCGAAACAGGGCAGGTATGCAACAACGGCGGCTGCAAATCCTCATGCGAAGAAGGCCAGATCAACTGCGACGGCAACTGCATAGACCCCAACACGGACACGCGTTACTGCGGCGCCAGCGACCTCTGCGGCGAAGGCCAGAAAGGCACGGCATGCGACGAAGGGTTTGTCTGCAAAGCAGGGGGTTGCGAATGCCCAGACGGGCAGATCCTCTGCCTGATCGAAGACGACCAGACCGCCTGTATCAATCCGGCTTCCAGCGACGCCTACTGCGGATGCAATGCAGACAGCGCAGGCATGGCTTGCGACGGACTCGCCCATTCTTCTGAAAACGCATGCATCGAAGGCAAGTGCGACCTCCAATGCGAAGAAGGCTTCGATAACTGCAACAGCGACGCGGCAGACGGATGCGAATCCGAGCTCGCGAACGATGTCAGCAACTGCGGCGCATGCGGCAACGCATGCGCGTCGGAACACGCCTCAGAAGTCGCATGCGTCTTTGGAAAATGCAGCCCCACCTGCGAAAAAGGCTATACCACCTGCGAGGGATCCTGCATCGACACGAGCTCTGACGGCCAGAACTGCGGCGCATGCGGCAACGCATGCAGCGAAGGCTTCAGCTGCCAGAACAGCTACTGCGTCCTCACGGAATGCACCAAGCAGGATGGGAAATACGCCTCCATCACGATCAACGGCAACGAGATCACCGCTTACTGCATCAAGGATACCGACGAATTTGAAGCGGTCCGCGACGCCGTCAATAAAAAGTCCAGCTATCCGGATGCCCAGAACACCGACAACGCCTACATCCTCCTCAGCGATATCGATCTCGGCCTCAAGACGTGGAAAGGCATCGGCGACACAGCCGCCCCGTTTAACGGCATTTTCCTCGGCAACGGCAAATCGATCTCCGGCGGCCTGAGCTGCACAGGCGGCTACTGCGGCATTTTCGGCTATGCCGATGGCGCGACGCTCGACGGCTTCAGCATCGAAGCCAACCTCACCGTGGGCGGCAACAATGCCTATACCGGCGCGCTCGTCGGTTACGCGAAAGACAGCACGATCAGCAACACCGCGGCAAGCGGCACCATCAAAGGCTATCAGAACACTGGCGGCATCGTCGGATACGGCACGAACAACCAGATGACCGCGCTCCGCATGACGGGTTCCGTCACCGGCACCAGCAACAACACGGGCGGCATCATCGGGAACTCCAACAGCGACACGATCACGGATGCCACGGTTTCCAACATCTCCATCGTGGGCAGCAACTATGTCGGCGGTATCGCTGGCATCGCGGCAAAGACCATATTTGAGCAGCCTGGATTCATCCAGTCAAAGCTCAACAACAGCCAGTCCTATTCCGGCGGCATCGCCGGCTACCTCGATGGCGCAACGATCAACCACGCCAAAGCCTCCGGCCGAATCATCAATTCACAGCAGTTCAACGGGCTTATGGCCGGCCAGGCCGTCGGATCCACTTTCGCGAACAGCCTTGTGGAAAACGGCGATGTCACTGGCACGACATACACGGCCGGCTTCGTCGGGCATGCGACCAACTCCAAGTTCACAAGCTGCATCGCCAAGGCCGACATCACGGCAAGCGGCGACTACGCAGGCGGCTTCGTCGGCTATGCCACCGGCACCACCCCCTTCAAATCCTGCAGTTCTGAAAAATCCGTCACCGCTGCTGCCAACACCTATGTCGGCGGTTTCGCTGGCTTCGCCACCAATGGCGTCACATTCGATTCCTGCACGTCCGCAAGCAACGCCAAAGGCCTCCAATATGTCGGCGGCTTTATCGGACAGACGACCTCGGCCAAGTTCTACAAGGTCAATGTCTCCGGCACCGCCACCGGCGAATACATCATCGGCGGCATGGCCGGATACGCCACAGACTCGACGTTCAACACCTGCTCTGCCAAAGGCGATGTCATCGATCCGACAAAACGCGATGACCATATCTATGCCGGCGGCTTTATCGGCTACTGCAACGCCACTTCGCTCGAATTGTGCGTCGCATCCGGCGATGTCGTCGGCACTGGCGACGCGCGCTGGGAAATCGGCGGCTTCATCGGCGGCATCCATGACAGCTGCACGCTCGTCAAATGCGCCGCTTTCGGTAACGTCACGATGGGCGGTCAGGAATGCGGCAGCCTCGTCGGCGAGATGCACGGAACGGTCACGATCGACACCACGTTTGCAACCGGCGATGTCAGAAACTGCACCACACAGCAAGGCGCCATCCTCGGCCTCAACTGGTCGACACCAGCCAAGCTCTTCGTCTCCGACTCCTATACGACTGGCATCGTCAAAAAAGCCGGCAACTACGGCGCGTTTGTTGGCTATAACCAGGATACCGTCAAATTCGTCGATACCTACTACTGGGAAAAGAGCGCCGACAAACTGATCACCGAAGGCGGACTCGCGGCAGGCTCGACCTGTCAAACATTCGCCTACAACAACGACAAAACCGCGGTCATCATCCAGGACAAGAAGGAAACAAAACTTGTGGATATCCTCAACACCAACCAGAACGTCTGGGAACAGGTCACCTGCGCGCTCAAAGGCGGTCCCGCCACTGGAACCCCCGGCAAATACGCCATTCCCGTCATCAAAGGCATGAAGCTCGACTTCTGCGAATAATCAGCCCTTTATACGCTCGCTTTGCCCGGCCGCAGGCCGGGCTACAGCTCGCCTAAGCCGCTATGCGCATCGCGCATACGCGGCTTTTTTCATGCGCGGCGGCACATCGGCCGCGCCCTCACCGATCCATCGCCGTCTTAAACTCGGACTCGCTCATCCCCGCCTTGCGTGCCGCATCCTCAAACGACAAAATGCCGTCGCGCACAAGGCTGATAAGCATCTGTAACGCGCCTTCCTGACGTCCCTGCGCCTTGCCCTCTGCAAGACCTTGCGCCTTGCCCTCTGCAAGACCTTGCGCCTTGCCTTCAGCAAGCCCAAGCGCCTTACCCTTTTCCAGTCCCTCGTTATAGTGCGTCTGCTCGATGGCAAAGATATCCCAGAAATCCATCAGGCTTCGATCATAAATGCGCTGCTCATCCTCGTCGAGACTGGCGTACCGCGCCTGTTCAAAAAACTGATCGAATGCCTCGCCAGTCAACGACACAGGGCGCTCATTTTCGGTTTCGGCCATGGTCTTGATCGCGTACAGCCACTTGTCCAAGAGCGTTTTCAGGTCGCTTTCGGCTTTCGAAAAATTCGGCATCTCCACATAAATGAACGTCAGTGTTTTGCTAAAGATGACTTTCGTGTCGATATCCATGAGCTGAATCACATGGCGGTACTTGCGCGACGCATCCTTGCCGTCAGAATTGCTCTGTTGCTCGACAGCCCTGGTTCCCTCAGGGACGCTCAGATCTGCCTTGTCGAGCGTAAAATTCAAAATTCCGATGGAATAGACGCGTTTTAGCTCGAAATTCCACGCGCCCTTGGGTGCCTGCTTGCGAATCGGTGCCGCCGCATAAAAAAGCATCCGATCCCGGAATGCGCTCTGGCGAACGTTCTGCATCTCGACAATGATATGCTCACCGGTGCTCGTCACACAGTAGACATCAAAAATCACATGGCGGTCTTCCGGCCCAGCCCCCAGATGCTCGTTCTGGCGGTATTCCAGATCCTTCACGACCTCCATCCCGTCAAAAAGAGCATTCAAAAAGTCGATAAGAATGATCTTATTCTTTTCAGCTCCAAACAGCCACTTGAAGCCAAAATCCGTATATGGGTTGATATATCGCGGCATACAGACCTCCTTCGACAAAATCCCCAATCATTTAGCAGATAATAGTGAGGATGGCGAGTGTGGATTTGCTCTCGCATATTGCGTCGATTATAATCGACAAAAAACACTCATTCTGTCGATTATAATCGACAAAATACCCCATCCATAAAACACGCACGCCCCCAACCATCCATTCACCAATCCCGCCAAATCATCACACTTCCGCTTCCCTCTCGAACCGCTCGATCACGCATTCGTGCGCTTTTTTCTTCGTGTAGCTAATCCCCACCAATATCAGCTCGCCATAGAAATCCTTTAACGAATCCGGATAATTATTTTCGTGAATCTGATCAATGGCGGAGTTTACTTCTTTTTTAAATTTAAGTTCGATGACCATGGCAGGCCCGGAAATTCTCTTTTTAGGCAACAGCACGATATCGGCAAAGCCCTTTCCCATCGGGAATTCGCGAATCACCTTGTATTGATTTTCGGCAAAAAAGCACAGCACGGAAATGACGCACGATAGGGCATTTTCATTATTATATGCCAATACAGATGTCATATTCTGGTGCGTTTCCTCGACCATGCGCGCCACGGTAGCGTTGTCTTCGGCGAGTATGGATTGGATAAACTTGCGGGAACGCTGATAGGGCTTTATCGCATCGGGCCAGGAACACTGCTTGAGCGCCGCGCGAAACGCCATACGCACTTCTTCGTTAGGGATGAAAACCTGCGATGCTTCTGCATCATAAGCCAAATAGCCGATATGCGTCAGCAGGGTAAAGCAGTCGTCTTTGCACTTGGGCACCGTAAAAGTATTATCATAAGATCCTGTCTCGACATTGACGCGCCCACCGCCGATCAGGCACATCACGTCGTCGTATATGCCATCCAAATCCACGTTGATATAATCGAGCAACGACTCAAACGAATCCGTCTGCGTCCAATAGCTGCCGAATTCGCGGTTCTTCATCGCCCGCGCCAACGAATTGGGATTATACACATGATGCTCATGCGGAAACATATAGCCATCGTACCATTCGGCGGCTTCGGCACGATCCATGCCAAACTTCTCGCACAATGCATCGACTTCCGATGACAGAAAACCGACAAATGGCTCAAGAACCAGAGGACGAAGCATCGTGTATTCTTCAAACTGATTCAGCGATGACTGCGTTTTATACTTTTTCACAGGAAGAATGCCCGTGATATAGGCCAGTGCTATGACACGATCCATGTCTTCTTGCTTGAACATATCGCGCAAAAAATGAATCCAGTCTTTCTGCAAAGCTTCATCATTTGGAGAGAACCGAAAAACGGCGTCCCACTCGTCAATCACAAAGACAAACCGAGCGCCCGTCTTTTCGTGAACTTTGATGAGGGCATCGGGCAGTGTTTTTTCTTTCACCCCCTCGATATCTGGCCATTTGGAACAAACTTCCTCAAGCACTTCGGATGAAAGGCGAGAAATGAATGACTTTGGATCCTGACCGACCTGAAAAAAGGACTGCACATCAATACCGATCACATCATACTTGTTGATGTGCGTTTCGTAGGACGGATCCCGAGCGATGGCGAATGGCGCGAACAGCGCATGCGAGTCACACCCGTTGTCGTAGTACGCCCGAATCGTGCGCGCCGCCACGGTCTTGCCGAACCGCCGCGCACGGCTCACGCATACATAGCGCGCTGATGTATCAATCCACTGGTTCAGAAACCCGAGGATACCAGTCTTATCGACATATACTGCCTCTTTGATAATCCTTTCAAATCCACCGTTACCAGGATTGAGAAACCTGCCCATCACGCACCTCCGCTTACGTTCTCGCTTGCTTTGAGACGTGTCACAACACGTCTACTTGCGTTTTTTCACCATAACTCGCCTGTCTGCAAATGGCGAGGAAGTTTTGCAGTACAGCCTAATCCTTTGGGGAAGAAATATGCCATCTACGCGAGCCGTATGCCGTCAGGCATAGGCGAGCCACCGCGCGGCGTATCGCAAGATAGCCGCGCCCCAACAAAATCGCTTTTAATCTGCCCCAAAAGCATATAAAGAGGCGTGTTTCTGCCATCAGGCACGATTCGTTACACAAAGGAGATATTACAATGGGAATATATGAGGAGCTTCAGGCACGCGGGCTGATCGCCCAGGTTACGGATGAAGCGGAGATCCGCGAGCTGGTCAACAAGGGCGGCGCGCGTTTTTACATCGGTTTCGATCCCACGGCAGACTCGCTGCACGTCGGGCATTTCATGGCGCTTTGCCTCATGAAGCGCCTGCAGATGGCCGGCAACCGCCCTGTCGTCCTGATCGGCGGCGGCACGGCTTACATCGGCGACCCCTCCGGCCGCACCGACATGCGCTCCATGATGACGCCCGAAATCATCGAGCACAACTGCGCATGCTTTAAAAAGCAGATGGAACGCTTCATCGAGTTCGGCGAGGACAAAGCCATCATGGTCAACAACGCGGAATGGCTCCTCAAACTCAATTATATCGAGTTGCTGCGCGACGTCGGCGCATGCTTCTCGGTCAACAACATGTTGCGCGCAGAGTGCTACAAGCAGCGCATGGAGCGCGGTCTGAGCTTCCTAGAGTTCAATTATATGATTATGCAGGCCTACGATTTCCTGCACCTGCACAAGACTTACGGCGTCAACATGCAGTTCGGCGGCGACGACCAGTGGTCGAACATGCTCGCCGGCAGCGAGCTCATCCGCAAAAAGACTGCGCATGACGCGTTCTCGATGACGATCACGCTGCTGCTCAACAGCGAAGGCAAAAAGATGGGCAAGACGGCCAAGGGCGCGGTCTGGCTCGATCCCGCAAAGACTTCGCCGTTCGATTTCTATCAATATTGGCGCAACGTCGACGATGCCGATGTCATGAAATGCCTCAAAATGCTCACTTTCCTGCCGCTCGAGACCATCGCCGACATGGAAAATTGGGACGATTCGCGCATCAACGAGAAGAAAGAAATCCTCGCGTTCGAACTGACCGCCCTCGTTCACGGCCAGGAAGAAGCCGACAAAGCGCAGAAAACGGCGCGCGCGCTCTTCAGCGGCGGCTGCGACGACTCCGACATGCCCTCGACGGAAATCTCGCCTGACATGCTCGGCCCCGACGGCATCGACCTCGCGACACTTCTCGTCACATGCAAACTCTGCAAAAGCAAGGGCGAGGCACGCAGACTCATCGAGCAAGGCGGCGTGCTCGTCAACGGCGACAAGGCCGAAAGCTTCGCGCAGGCATTCACCGCAGACATGCTCAAAGCCGGTGTCACGCTCAAAAAAGGCAAAAAAGTGTTCCACAAAGCCGTGATGAAATGACCTTAGGACGCGGCCTATGCGCCTTACGGCGCATACGGCCCGCGCGCCGGCGCTATCCGCCTTACGCGGATACGCCCCGGCATCCTATTTTAATTATGCCGCATAAGACTTTATATAAATTTATATATTTGATCGTGGCTGCGCTCGCATACCTGGCGGCATCATGCGCATCGGCCCCAGACTTGTATCCCGCAGAGGTCACGGATGCCTTGGATGCCATCAACGGATTTTATGATGCCGTCAAACATAAAAACGCAGAAAAAACATATTCATACCTCAGTGAAATCTACCGAACCAGATATTCAAAAGAAGAATTTGAAGCACAATTTATAGATCATTATGATTTTTATTATGAATTTGCATCACAGCTCAAAGACTCTGCTTCGCCAGAAGATATCCGTATCGCGGCACAGCCGATCGGTGACCCCTGTGCAGAGATCGAACTGGTCCAGGCGAGTGACAGCACATGGAAATTGAGCCACACGCCGGGAAGACAGGCAACACAAACGCCTCAAATGCGGCGCGAAGCGCTCATCGAAGCCCTGCGCACAAGGGCTTTCCTCACGCTCATCGACAATTACAGCAACTTGCACCCTGAACTCGACAAACAGATCGTCAGACAGATCAAACGCTTCCTCACATACGAATATATATCGCCCGAACAAGTACAGTTCTACGGACAGGAAGCCGTCATTTCTGTCACGGATGACACGCAACTCCGCATGGCTTGCGGCAAAAATGGCTGGAGGCTGACACAGTGTATTTTATCGCATTGAGCGAGATTGCCGATGCAGTGGATAACGGCATCCAGATCCGCCAAAAATTCGGGGGCAAAGCCCTCAATCTCGCACGCCTGGTCAAGGGCGGCTTCAACGTCCCCTGCGGCTTCGTCATACCGACATCCGTCTTTGACGACTGCATGATACGCGCTCTGCGCGATCATGACGATCCCGATACCGCGCTCGCCTCTGTTGAATTTTCCGATGCCTTCAGGGACGCGCTCCGCGAAGCACTCGACAAGACACAGGCCACACAATGGGCAGTGCGCTCCAGCTCAACAGACGAAGACAGCCAGACGCATTCCTTTGCAGGACTTCAGGAAAGCATCATCGGCGTAAACACCCTTGAATCATGCCTTGAAGCGATCCGTGCTGTATGGCTCAGTTTCTATGCCAAAGAGCGCCTGCTCTACCCCAGCCAGGCCTCGCTCAGCGCCCCGGTCCCGTCGATGGCAGTCATCATTCAGGCATGCATCACCCCGACCTCCGCAGGCGTCGTGTTCACCAATCACCCGATCAGCGGCGCGCAAAATATGCTCGTCAACGTCTCGCGCGGTCACGGATCCAACGTCGTCAACGGAAAGACAAGCGAATCGCTCAATCTCACCAAAACAGAACATCTGGACGCCTGCCATTCCGAATGCCTCACGGACACGCAGCTCACACGGCTCAGACAGACCGCGCTCAAGATTGAAGATTATTTCGGGAAGCCGCAGGATATCGAATTCGCATTCGAAAGAGATGAGCTCTTTCTTCTGCAAGCACGCGACATCGTCACATCCGCAGACGAACAGATCCTCTATTCAAACGTCAATGTCGGGGAAGCGCTCAGCGGCGTATCGACCCCCATGACCTGGAGCGTCGGCATGCGCATCGCCGAACGCGGCTTCAAGACGGTATTCGCCATGCTCGGCCTGGCCGTCCCCAAAGACTACGCCTTCGTCACCACGTTCTACGGACATATCTACCTCAACATCTCCCAGATGCTCAGCGTATGCAGCCAGATCCCATTCGTTGACCCTAAGCATTTTGGGAAGATCGCCGGCATCCAGAACATACTAGAATACGCCTGCTGCATCCATCCGATCGGACGCAGCCATTTTCTGCGCAATCTGCCGCATGCGCTCGTGGAACTGGCAAAACTCCAGTCACGGATGCACAAGCTCCCCCAAAAAGCTGCCGATTTTGAACGCGCGCGCGATGAACTCATCGCCGTCGATCTTACACATGCCTCAAGGTCAGAAATCCAGGCGGCATTCAAACGCCTCGACGATGTCTTCTTTGAGTGCGCGCTCGACATGCTCTGCGCCGGCGGCGCATTCCTCGCGTCTTATGTGCTATGCTCGGGCTTTATCGACCAGTTCAGTGCGGAAAATGAAGAGCTTGAGCAATACTTGTTCAGCGGCCTGCTCGACGTGCAAAGCGCCGCTCCCGGCCTTGCGCTGCTCGATATAGCCAACACGATCCGATCGTTCCCGGAACTCACTGCCGCCTGGAATGCCGAAGATAATTTCAGAGATATCGACAAGTTTAATCAAAAAATCAGCACGCTCCCGGGCTTTGATGTTTTTTGCTCAAAACTTCAGGCATTTCTCGATCAATATGGCGCCCGCGCCCACCAGGAGGCAGAGCTCGCGAACCCGCGATGGCGCGAAGACCGTCGATTCCTATACAGCGTCGTGCAGATGCATCTCCGTGCCAACGCGCTCTCCGATGCCAAAACAGCCAAAGAAATCGCCGAAAACGTCTCCTCTCAACGCGTCGAACATACAAACAGATTCAAATCCATGCTCTCGCATGGCATGCGTCCGATATTTCGTTCCTTGCTCAACAGCGCCCAGAAAAATGCTCGGCTCCGCGAAAAATGGCGAGCCTATATCGTCGATATTCTCGGCATCTTCAGGCAGTATTTTCTCGCTATTGGTGAACAGCTACAGGCAAACGGCACGCTCAACGCACGCGATGACATCTTTTTTCTCACCTATGACGAGATACTCTCTTGGCTTAAAGATGAACACATGCTTGCCCGCGCACGGTTCACCGTCTTTTTCAGGAAACTGAGGCACAATGCCTATCAGGCCGCCAAAACCCCGCCAGACACATTTGTCACACATGCCAAACAATGCGAGATCCAGTCGCAGATCAATGGCCGTGTGCTCTTTGGCCTTCCAGCCTCTCCGGGATGCATCAAAGCCCGTGTGCGCGTGCTCCGAACCCTCGAAGATGCGGCCGCGCTCGAATATGGCGAGATCATCGCGGCACCATCCACGGATGTCGCTTGGACGCCGCTGTTTCTCATCGCTTCTGCCGTCCTGACGGAACGCGGCGGCCCGCTCTCACATGCCTTCGTCGTCGCCAGAGAATACGGCATTCCG
The DNA here is from genome assembly GCA_017555665.1 of Pseudomonadota bacterium. Classification (GTDB taxonomy): domain Bacteria; phylum Myxococcota_A; class Bradymonadia; order UBA4248; family UBA4248; genus UBA4248. Next base: position 11,509 of record JAFZFY010000296.1, read on the forward strand.
GCCGTCGTCTCCGTCCCTAGTCTCCTAGACAATCTCAACACAGGCGACCTGCTCACCGTGATGGGAGACAAAGGCAAGATCATTATCGAAAACGAATAATCTGAACCGTATCCTGCATCCCTCCCAGGACGGACTCGCGATGCAGGTGCGCCCCTAAGCCGTCGCGCCTCTCTATCCCCCTCTGTTAATTTGCAGGAGACGCGACAAGCGCATCCACAAGCGTGGCGTTAGCCCCATCGTTCCGTTAGCCGCATATCCCGATTCCCTCAAAGGATAAACAGCCACCGCCTGAGGAACGGCGCGTTCCCTAAAGACAAAGCCTCCCCTTACCCCGCCCCTTGAAGACGTGCGCCAAACCAGGTCCAAGAAATCGCCATATCTCCGTAAAACAAAGTGACGAAATTTGACCGAACAATTTGCAAATGTTATATACATATGGGGTTTTCGGATCTCTCACCATCGACTTAATGCAAGCATCAATTATGAATACTTTACTCAAAATATTATTGCCATTTGCATTCATTTTAGTACTCCAAGCACCAGCCTACGCCCAGAACTGCAATGATCTCGACCAGAACACGACATGGACAGACGGCATACAATATGTCAGAAATGCCGTTGAAACCAAATCCTGGGAAAGCGCCCTGGAAAAAGCGAGAGAACTCGTTCAGATCTGCCCAACATCCCCGCTTCTCAATTACTACGTATCTTTGGCACTAGATGCCAAAGGCGACAAGATCAAATCCCTGCAGTACATCCAAAAAGCCAGCGAAAATACCTTCCTCATGGCCACCAGCCCGGAAGCCGCACGACTGATCTGGTATGCAAGACACGACGCGGAATATCCGGAAAGAACCGAGCAGGCCATTGCCGAAATGAAGCAGAGTCGCAGAGACCAGTCCGAAAAAACATCAGAACTCATAGATGCTCGCCATGACGATCTCGCCATTGGGCTCTGGACTGGTGTCAGCTTCGCTGCCGCCGGAATCGGGCTCACGATCGCAGGCGGCATCCTCGCTTTTCGAGACGACGATTACATTGACCCAAATTCCAGCCATGCCTATTATGATGGAAAGGATATCTACATCCGAGGAAAAACGACAGTCATCTACCAGGCCGGACTGACCATGTTCGGGGCCGGCATAGCCGCACTCGTGTCCGGCACGCTTCTGACTGCCATTTTTGGATATAAATACACCCATATAAGAAATGACCATGCCGCCACTGTTTCCTTCTCCCCACAACATATCAGCTTTTCAATGAACTTTTAGGAAACCAAAATGAAAAGATTCCCCATTTATATTGCTATAATCTTATCTTTCGTTGGTTGCCGTTCCGAAAATGCGGGGGTAATGCTTGATGAATGTTCCAGTGATAATGTCCTCGTATTCTGGCCAAACAATAATGAAGATCTTTACAAAGAATGGGAAAAACAATGCCAGAACAGCGATGATCTGCAGGAATGCATGGAAGACAACTTCCTCAATTATCTAGACGAAGGACAGTATTATCAGGAAAAACAAGACTCCGAGTACAGACACCGACGATGCATTGATGGAAAATGGGTCAAAGACAGCACATACGAATGCCAGTATTCATGCCTCTCGCCTGAAGATATTATTATCCCCCCACCCCAACCGCTCCGTTGCGGCGACTGTCTCAACGGTCAAATGATCTGCGCCGACGATGGCATCAGAATATGTAAAGATGGCAGATGGTCTTCTTCCATTAATTGCAATGGCAACTCCTGCAGATTTAAAAGCAGCCCGAGCGAAACATCTTCAGGCAATTATGAATGTGGCGAATGCAAAAATGGAGATGAAACCATCATTGATGTCAACAATATCTGCACGAAACGGATATGCAAAAACGGCACATGGGTCATTGATGACACCTTCGCAAGCTGTCAAAACTCATGCTACGTTGCAGAGGATGGCACGGCAAAGTGCGGCGGCTGCCTAAATAACAAAACAAAATGTGAAAGCAGCTCAGACCTGACACAGCTCTATCAATGCCAAAATGGGCGGTGGAATCCCATCAAGTTCTGTTCTGAATCCGATTCTGTGAACGCCAATGGTACCGCTCAGGCATCATGTACAAAATCGAATGACGGCTCCTACGCATGCGGCGTCTGCCTGAATGACGATCATTTTTATAAAAATAACAAACAAAATATATGTGAACACAAAATCTGCATGAATGGACAGTGGGTTTTAGATGAAGACTTTAAAGAAACCTGCCAATTCTCCTGCAACGATTCATTCACTGGATGCGGTGATTGCGTCAATGGTACAGGCAACTGCGAAAACAATACCGTTCATAACTGCATAGATGGAAACTGGAACATCGCAGAAACTTCCTGCGGCGATGTATCCTGCGTTGCCAGAGTCACAACACATTCTCAAACTTCCCCCTGCACTGGCGATAATTGCGATTGCGCGGACGGTTCATGCGATCCTGACGACCCTTGCGCAGACGGATCCTGCGATCCTGACGACCCTTGCGCGGACGGCTCCTGCGATCCTGACGACCCTTGCGCGGACGGCTCCTGCGATCCTGACGACCCTTGCGCGGACGGCTCCTGCGATCCTGACGCCCCTTGCGCAGACGGATCCTGCGACCCAGATGACGACGATGAAGATCATCACGATGACCCCGTCTCTCCCCATGCCCCTGACGCGCCATCTGATGAACCGACAGATCCAGAAGACAACGATTCAGATGAAGATGAGTCCACAGAGACTGTTCAAACCATCATTTATCAGTGCGGCGAATGCTTCAATGGAAAAGTCGAAATATTCAATGATCAAGCCACACAGCAGTGCATCAAACGCACATGCAACGATGGCAGATGGGATATCGAAAAACCTTGCAGCGAAAATTCATGTATTATCACGGATGAATCGGCGGTTGACTATGTATGCGGCGACTGCGTCAACAATCAATACTCATGTGCAGACAGCACGACCCAAATGATTTGCCAAAATGGCAAGACAATAGAACATACCAAGTGTAATAAATGTACAGAATCTGGCTGCTATAAACAGTGCGCCACCCCCAATACCTGCACCAACGATGAAGCCACGCAAGTCGGCATGATCTGCAATCCCGATTACACGACATCCCCATGTATAGGTGTATCCTGCAGCCAGACCACCTGCGGCAAATGCCTGAATAATCAAATCGAATACCGAGAAGCTAATAATATCTGTTCGAAATATACTTGCAAGGATGCCCAATGGGCTCCCACCACATGCCCAAATAATGCTTCCTGTACACAAAGCAACAGCACTTATACAGGATGCGGACAATGCACAAACGACAGAATCAGTTATTCCATGACATCCAATGTCTGTTACTATAAAAAATGCTCCGCAGGCACCTGGGGAACCCCCACAAAATGCTACAACGGCGTTTCATGCAAAGGTTCTTCCTCCAATTACACAGGCTGTGGCGAATGCGTGAACGGTGACACACGATTCACAAATCTCTCAAATATCTGTTACTACAGCAAATGCGCCTCTGGCATATGGGGGGATTATGCAAAATGTTCAAATGGCAACTCCTGCGCTGTTACATCAGGAAAATATTCCGGCTGCGGTAGTTGTGTGAACGCCAAAGTGACTTATACACAATCAGGTAACACTTGTTATTACCAGACATGCGCAAACGGAGCCTGGGGCGCCAGCAGCAAATGTACCGGCGGCTATTCGTGTAAAAAATCGGGAAGCAGTTATACTGGTTGCGGCGAATGTGAAAATGGCAAAACCAAATGCACCAGCGGCACCAAATACACATGCAGCGCCGGACTCTGGGGCAGCAAAAAATCCTGTACCCAAGGCTGCAACTCTGCCGGAACGGATTGCAAATGACCGTCGCGATCTCTTCAACCGCCTCGGCGCAAAATCATTGGGCTGCGCATCCTCCATCACAACCCGCAGCCCACGCCTCCAAATCCTAAATCATCCAACGCCCGTCACGCCTGTGTGCAGTCATAATTTATGGCTATGTTCTAAAAGCGTGGATATGAAATGTGGTGTGTCAGAATCGAGCGGATTGCATATCAATCGCCCTCAAAGAGCGACCGCGTACAGCCGCCCCTCACCCCCACCATATTCAGACAAGTCTATGGGCTGAATTGTAACAACAGACCTGCCTTTCAAACACTAAGAAATTGAACAAGCCCCCCAAATGGATTATAGTATCATTCGGTTGCTCTCGCTTGCGTACATTCAAACTTATAGCTTTTACATCGTTCCAATACCATGAAAACAAGTATAGACAAATTCATACCATTGAGTCTGCTTATCCTCTTGCTGGCCTGGCCATTTGACGCAATCGCGCAGGACTGCCAAGACCTTGAAAACAACAAAGAATGGATAGAGGGCATGCAGTATGTCAAAAATGCCACGCAAACCAAGGCGTATGACAAGGCACTTCAGAAATTGAGGGCGCTCGTGCAGATCTGTCCGGACTCCCCCATGCTCAACTATTATATCTTTGTCGCACTGGATCAAAAGGATGACAAGATCAAGGCCCTGCAATACATCCAGAAGGCAAGCGAAAACACTTTTCTCATGGCTACTGCGCCCGAGGCATCGCGAAAGATCTGGTATGCCAGACATGATGCCGAATATCCTGAACGCACCGAAAGCGCACTCGCCGAACTCACGCTCGACAACACGAACAAGACCGCGGCCCTCCAAGACGCCCAGATCGCGTTGCATGAAGATCACGCCATCGGCCTATGGACTGGTGTCGGACTCGGCGCTGCCGGGCTCGCACTCATTGCTACCGGCGCCACACTCGCGCTCTGGGACGATGTTCACTATCATGTTCAGGGCAAAGAAGGCCTTGTCTTTACAGAAGATGAATCTGAACAGTATTTCACATCCAGATATACTTATGAAGAGAACCAGACTTACATTTGGGGCGTAAGCCTGGCCTCCATCGGCGCGGCTTTCCTCGTTTCTGGAACAATCCTTTCTGCTGTGTTCGGCTATAAATACAGCAGGTCTAAAAATAATATCGATTATGCATTTTCAGTTTCACCAAATCATCTATCATTTAACCTTTCATTCTAACAGGGCTACGATTCAGCAGCCCTCAGGATTTGAGCTTTTCAACGCCTATCGCACCTATGCGCACTCATATGATAACATCCCCTCAGACCAAAAGCACTTGGGCTGCTTGCTACCATCCACAGCCTACCGCCAACTGCCTGTATGAAATCCACCATGACTTCAGAAAACGCCTATGGGCTGAACAGTAATCTAAGAGGTCTTATGAAAAAATCCCTGATCATAGCCATGCTTCCAATATTGTTGCTTGGATGTGAAAGCACTTTTATCAGTGATGAGGTCGGTTATGTCTGCCCTCAAACGGGAATCCTGGCCTCGCCCCCTCTGAATGAAACCAATTACTATCAATACCAATACTATCAGGTGGATGAGACTTCCCCGTGTCAGCGCAGACGATGCCTAGAGGGGAAATGGGTGGTTGCCACAAAACACGACACAGAAATCGACACAGAAATCGACACAGACACATATTCTTGCAACTATTCATGCATGGATCATGAAGGCGATGATCCTGATAAACCGTATTGCGGCGAATGCATCAACAATGATCAAAGATGCGACAACAATACCTTCCAGATTTGCAAAAAAGGTCTCTGGAAACTTGCAGTCAACTGCACCGAGCTTGGCACATCCTGTGATATAATCAATGGGGCACCCTCTTGTGGCGCTTGCATGAATGGAAATGAAATGTTTTATAACAGCCAGACCAACGTCTGCAGGCGCATGAAATGCGAGGATGCCAAATGGATTCTGGATGAAAACTCTTGCGATCAAAAGGAAGTGTCATGCAATCTGAACACGCCCGGATGCGGTGAATGCTTAAATCATGATGTAAAATGCGAAGCCTATCGCATCTCTCAATGCGTTGACGGCACGTGGATCAAGGTTGATGACTGTGATTACTCATGCACTCAAATCACAGATGAAGATGAACACAAGCATTTCATTTGCGGTGAATGCATAGATGGCACTACAAGACACTGGAATCACCCAGATAATGGCATCTGCGTTTATTCAAAATGTGAAAATGGAAAATGGATGGACGATTACACGCAATGCCCGAACGCCTCATGCATACTCAATGACAATGGCGAATTTCAAAAATGCGGCGAATGTCTTAACAATAATAACCGATGTAATGGCCAACAATACCAGCAGTGTAAAAATGGCACATATAAAACCATCTTAAATTGTGATAGCTGCAGCAACAATGTATGTGTAAGAAGCTGTTCGGAATTGAACAAATGCACCCAAGATACAGAAGATATCGCAACATACTGTAATGCCGAAGGTAAGATCGAGTTTTGTCCCGCTGGATGCACCTCTGATAACCTATGCATAAATTGCAAAGATGGGGATCAGGTATTTCAAGCAGATGAGAATGATATCTGCTTGTACAAGACCTGTCAAAACGACTTATTCCCTAAAGATTACACCCAATGTATGGATGATCATAACAACGTCGTTTCATGTGTTAAAGATTCCGAAAACAAATTCTCATGCGGTGAATGCAAAAACGGTAATATCAAGTGCGAGCAAGCCACTTCGTCCTGCAAATGCCAGATTTGTCAAAATGGCCGATGGGTATTTCTCTGTGACAACAATAATGTTTCATGCAAAGGCTCTTCAGATAATTATTCATACTGCGGCGACTGCCTAAATGGTAAGAAATCTTATTACATGGACGGTTCTACCTGTTATTATAAAGAATGCAAATCCGGCACATTCGGAACCCCCATCAAATGCAGCGGAGACAATTCCTGTAAAGGCAGCTTATCAAATTATACAGAGTGCGGTGAATGCAAAAACGGTAATATCAAGTGCGAGCAAGCCACTTCGTCCTGCAAATGCCAGATTTGTCAAAATGGGCAATGGATATTTCTCTGTGACAACAATAATGTTTCATGCAAAGGCTCCTCAGATAATTATTCATACTGCGGCGACTGCCTAAATGGTAAGAAATCTTATTACATGGACGGTTCTACCTGTTATTATAAAGAATGCAAATCCGGCACATTCGGAACCCCCATCAAATGCAGCGGAGGCAATTCCTGTAAAGGCAGCTCATCAAACTATACAGGATGCGGTGAATGCATAAACGGGAACACCTATACAGAAGCCAGCGACATCTGCCAATATACCCAATGTATATCCGGCGTAAAGGATAAAACCATCCACCGATGCGCCAACAGCTTCTCCTGCAAAAAAACTTCCGGAAAGTACACCGCATGCGGCAATTGTAGAAATAAAACAACCAAATGCGAGAATAGCCGCTTATATACCTGCACAGACGGCGTCTGGCCCACAGAGGGCACGATCTGCCCAAAGGGTTGCAATTCAAACGGTTCCGGCTGCAAAAAGTGACGGCAGCCGGAGCTGGGACGGCGTATCTGCCGAACGCAAATACGCCGCAAAAAGCGCGCGGGCACCCTTAAAACTAATACTTCTTGCTCTCCAACGCATCCAGGGAGGTATATTTATAAGTATCACATTGCGCGGGATCGCCCGTCGTAAACCCAGTCGCAAACCAAGCCTGACGCATCTTGGCTGAACCATGGCTGAACGTATCGCGACGCGTGTTGCCCAGCGTATCGTCGCCGACACCTTTGGCCGCATCAAACGCGGATGAAAAATCATCCGCATCAAGCGATTTGTAAAGCTCATTCTCTGTGCGCCCCCAGACACCGGCATAACAGTCCGCCTGAAGCTCGATCTGGACACTGACAAGATTGGCCGCCGCAGTATTGCCCTGTTTCTTGAGCGCAGCCTCCTGACGGTTGTATTTGGCAAGATCGCCCGTCAGATTCTGAACATGATGACCGACCTCATGCGCAATGACATACGCAAATGCAAAATCAAGATTGTCTTCCTTGGATTTCAGGCGAAGCGTCTTCTTCATCGTCTCCAGAAATTCCAGATCGATATAGACCGTCTGATCGCCAGAGCAATAAAATGGCCCGAAACTCGACGACGCATGCCCGCATGCCGTATCCACTTCCCCCGTAAAAAGCATCATCTTCGGGTATGCGTACTGCTTGTTCATTTCCTTGAACTTGCCCGTCCATGTCTCCTCGGTGCTTGCAAGCACCTGAGATGTAAACTTTGCAAGCGCATCCTGATTTTCAAATGAACTGTTTTTATAGAATTCGCTGTTGCGCGTCTCTGCCGCAGTGACAGTCTGTGTGTGTCCTTTTGAATTCGAGAGCTGAGAAACGACCGCAGGATCGACCTGACCGCCGCTCAAAATAAAATACAGAACGACCGCGACGACACTCACGCCGCCGACTCCGCCGACAGCCGCCTTCGTATTCTTCTTGCGGTTATCGACAACATTGGAACTCTCCCTGCGACCATCCATTTTCATGGCAATCCTAACTCCTTTTTATGTGAAAATTGTTTATCAGACGGTTGCAAACAATCCGCCGCCAGACAGACGCCGCCTTCAGGCATTCGCTCTGTCAAAACGACGCCCCTGATCCTGCCGCACGGCAAATCAGGGATGATAGATCAGCGAAAACATAGGCTCCAAAGACAGGGATGCGTGGTAATTCATAACCGTCAGGCCGTCCTCCCTGGCATCCTCCCAGTCAAAATCGCCGCCGATCTGCATTTTAAAGCCAAGGGCAAGATGCTCCGACATAAGCGTATAGATACCGATATTCCCCGAAAACCGGAACGCAAACTCTGCCACATCCCTTGTGACCGCGACGCCCACTGGCACTTCAAAGCCAAAACCTAGACTCATCAAAAGGACATCCGACATCCTGATCGCGAAATCAAACTTGAGCCCGAGCGAGGCGAAATAGCCGTCCCATGCCCCCTTATCAAGCGCCGAATACTTGTGATGCTTATCCTGGACGATGCTGTCTTTATACAGCCAGGCCGCTCGCGGGGAGATGTTGAACGACAGCGTGAAGAACTCAAAGTGATAACCGATATCCACGCTGACAAGCGCGCCCATCGCCGATGCCTGAAAATACCGCGAACCGGAAGACACGCTATCAAACGGCACAAACTGATAGCCCACACCGGCTGTGAGGGAAAATCCACTCTTCATGAATTCCCCCATGAACATTGATGAATCCATCAAAGCGCCTGTCTCGTTATCCCCGCCTTCCTCGTAGCAGCTCTCGCAATGAGGATCCGACCAGCAGATACCCGGAAAGGCAAACATCAACAGAAAAAATAGCGCCGCCAGAATAATCCTACGACCGTTTTTGGGCTGCATAACCGTACTCCAAACAAGCAGACCGTGCCGTACCGCACCAGAATGCACATCTACGCTTCCTTGAGAAGCAACTACTTTTACCAAATTGCCCCGATGAAATAAAGACCTCTTTCTCTCCTTCAC
>JAFZFY010000297.1 GCA_017555665.1 Pseudomonadota bacterium
ACATAGCCATAAAAAAAGGCGCGTATGGCAAAGCCATAGCGCCTTTGGCGAGCCGTATCCGGATGCCGTAGGCTTCCGGATAGGCGAGCGAACAAGATGAAATTACATCTGCATGGAGGATAGGAATTCGGCGTTTGTCTTTGTCTGCGAGAGTTTGTCGAGAAGAAACTGCATGGCATCGACACCGTTGAGATTCTGGATGATCTGACGGAGGATCCAGACGCGGTTGAGCGTGAGCGGATCGAGGAGGAGTTCTTCCTTTCGTGTGCCGGATTTGGCGATGTCGAAGCACGGGAAGGTGCGACGTTCCATGAGTTTTCTGTCGAGATGAAGCTCGCAGTTGCCGGTGCCTTTGAATTCTTCAAAGATGACTTCGTCCATGCGCGAGCCGGTGTCGACGAGCGCGGTGGAGATGATGGTGAGGGAGCCGCCGTCTTCGATGTTGCGTGCCGCGCCAAAGAATCGCTTGGGTTTGTGGAGCGCGTTGGAGTCGACACCGCCGGAGAGGATTTTGCCGGATGCGGGGACAACGGTGTTGTAGGCGCGTGCCAGACGCGTGATAGAGTCGAGCAGGATGACGACATCGTGCTTGTATTCGACGAGGCGTTTTGCCTTTTCGATGACCATCTCGGCGACCTGAACGTGGCGCGATGCCTGTTCGTCGAACGTCGAGGAGATGACTTCGCCCTGGACGGAGCGCATCATGTCGGTGACTTCTTCGGGGCGTTCGTCGATGAGGAGGACGATCAGCGTGACTTCGGGATGGTTTTCGCTGATGGCGTTTGCGATGTTCTGAAGAAGATACGTCTTGCCCGTTCTCGGTGGGGCGACGATGAGCGCGCGCTGGCCTTTGCCGATGGGCGTGAGCATGTCGAGAACGCGTGTGGAATAGTTGATGGGATCGTGCTCAAGGATGAGCCTTTCCTGGGGATAGAGCGGCGTGAGGTTGTCGAAGATGATCTTTTCGCGGGATTTTTCCGGATCCTCGTAATTGATTTTGCTGATCTGGAGAAGTGCGAAGAACTTTTCATTTTCGTGCGGCGGCCGTATTCTTCCATAGACGGTGTCGCCAGTATGCAGATTAAAGCGCTTGATTTGAGCCGGCGAGACATAGATGTCGTCGGGGCTTGGAAGGTAGTTGTTGTCGAGGGAGCGCAGAAAACCGAAGCCTTCGGGGAGCGTTTCGAGAACGCCTTCGTCCCAGATTTCGCCGGTCAGTTTGGCCTCTGCCTGGAGCAGTTCGTAGACGAGTTCCTGTCGGCTGAGGTTTGTGGCATTGTCGATGTTCATTTCTGCGGCTTTTTCGAGCAGCTCAGAAATGTGCATGCGTTTGATTTCTTTTACTTCCATGTCTATCTACCTTGGGGATCCAGAAAATCTGCAGGCGAGACAGTAGGTGCCTGTCAGATTCAAAAAAGGGCGTGTATAGTTACGATAATGATGTTTTTAGCGCAAGTTCTTTTCAAAAGGTCGCACAGTATCTGATTTTGTCATCTTCTCCTTCAGATCTGGTGAGTCCGGCTTTGCAGAATGCATTGAGGAACGCTTCGATCGTCGGCTTGTGAAGCCTCGTGCGCCGTGCGAGTGTTCTGATATCTGAGGCGCCTCTTGTTTTCAGCCATTTGATGATATCTTCGGCGGTGATGACGGGATCGTCTGTGAGTGTTTCGAGGATCTCTGCGGGCAGCTCTGTTCGGATGAATGAGAGATCCGGCATCTGGAATTTCGGGGCTTTCGAGCTCGGTTTGGGAGCTCTGTTGGTGGGTGCTGGTTGCGGGGCTGGGGGAACGGGCAGTCTGTGCGTCTCCTCGCTGGGGATCGGGATCTCGTAAGGCGGCTGGCTGGCGAGTATTTCTGCGCGTTCAGATGCCATAGCGAGAATCGGGGCGATGGCATCTGCAAGCGAGAACGGGGCATGCCATTCGGAGGGGGAGCCGAGGCGTTCAAGCATCGAGTTGGGAACGGCTTTGATATCGAATGTGAGGTCAGCCGTCTGCTTTGGCATGGCAAAATAGTCGTTAAAATTCACATTTTGCGCGGGTAGTTCGTAGTTGTAGTGGCGCCGTGAGGCATCGTTGAGTGTCTGGTCTGAGCGCGCATCCCGGAGCTCGGAGAGCAGCGTGTCGCGTGACATGCCCCTGAGCGTGAGGATGTTGAACGGGTCTTCTTCAAGCGCGGATGCGAACGTGATGAGGAGCGCGCACACGTGCTCGCATGGCATGCTCGATGCGCCGCAGTCACAGGAGAACGTGAATTCCTTGAGTTTTGAAGGAAAAAGCGAGAGGCTTGCCTGCTTGAAGATCTCGTTGATACCTTCGGGAAGCTCTCCGTTGAGCAGGGATGTGGTGAAGATGGCACGTTCCGAAAGCGCCTGCGTGACGGATCGCCACTGACCGGCTGTGAACGGTCTGAGGCTGATCGACGTGATCTGATCGATGACTGTGGCTTCGAGCCTTCCGGATGTGATGCAGATGTTGTTGACGAATCTTGCCCGGACATAAGGCATCGCCTGAGGAAGCATCTCAGGGAGGGCAGGGATGAGCTTGACGAGGCTCTCGACCCACTGCTTGGCACGCCAGGATTGAAGGAGCAGCATCTCGTCAATATTCTCCACCAGCTTGTTGCTTTCGTTCTGCTGCTTGATATCGGCTTCCACTCGGAGCTGTTTGGCGAGCACGTTCGAGGCTTTGATGGCTCTGTCTTTTTTGATCTTTTTGTCTGGGAGATGGATGATAGCCGAATGCGTCTTGAGCCTGATCTTTTGCGGCGATTTTTCGGATTTGGGCGTTGCGGCGTGTTCGGGTGAGGCTTCTGGCTGTGCCTGGGAGGTTGGCTGTTCGGGCTGTGCTGCGGGAACTGGCGGCGCCGGGGGCGCGGTGAGCCTCGGGGTTTTGGCCTCAAACGTCGCTTTGGGCTGGGGTTTGGCTGATTTGGCGCGCAATATCACGGTTGTCTGGGGCGTGTGTTTGCTTTCGGCCTGATCCGCCTGGACGGGCTGGGCAGGGGCTTCGCTGGCGTGTGTCTCGTTTGGGACACTCGGCTTGTCCTGACTTTTTGCGGATTTTTTCGCGCTTTTGCCCGCCGTGTTCTGGGCGGTCTTCTGCTTTGATTTGGGCGGATTGAGCGTCGACATGTCGACGACGCGGCGAAGTTTTGAAATCACCGGGGATTTTGCAGGCGCAGTGCCCGTCATATCTAGTGGATTTTGTGGATCATTCGGCTTCATCGATCATTGCATCCGAGCTAAGAGTGAAGAGTTCACGAAGACCGTCGGTGTCGAACTGGGTAATCCATGCTCCGGATGCATCGACGATGGCATCGGAAAGCGATTTTTTCTCCTCAAGCATGGTATCGATCTTTTCTTCAAGCGTTCCGAGTGTGAGGAATTTGTGTACCTGTACGTTCTTGTCCTGTCCGATGCGGTACGCACGGTCTGTAGCCTGATCTTCGACAGCAGGGTTCCACCAGCGGTCGAAGTGAAAAACATGTGTGGCTGCTGTGAGGTTCAGGCCTGTGCCGCCGGCTTTGAGCGAAAGGATGAAGACCGGGGGGCCATTGGGGGACTGGAAATCGGCGACGAGCGTGTCTCGCTGCGTGGCACTGAGGCTTCCGTGTAGGAATGGGACTGCGGGCAGGTCAAGCTCTTTTTTGAGGATCTCGACAAGGACATCTCCCATCTCTTTATATTGCGTAAAGACCAGGGCGCGCTCGCCATTTTCGATGATTGTTTCTAGCATTTCGATCAGGCGCTGGACTTTTCCCGAGCGATCTGCGGAAAGGGCATCCGATTTCTGATAGATCGCGGGATGATCGACGATCTGTTTGAGGTGCGTGAGCAGGGCGAGCACTTTTCCGTGACGCGATATGCCCGTGGCGTGTTCGATCTTCTGCATCGTGCTGTCGACAAGTGCCTGATAGAGCGTGGCCTGTTCGCGCGTGAGCGTGCAATAGACCTTGTTTTCCATCTTATCCGGGAGATCCTGGATGATGTTGGGATCAGACTTGACGCGCCTGAGGATGAACGGAGAGACGAGCGTCCTCAGGCGTTCTCTCGTTTCCTTGTCGTTATTCTTTTCGATGGGGATGGCGTATAGACGCTGGAACTTGGCATTTGTGCCCAGGAGTCCCGGATTGAGAAAATCGAGGATTGACCAGAGTTCAGCGAGCCTGTTCTCGATCGGCGTGCCGGTGAGCGCGACCCTGAAATCTGTCTGCAGTTCCCTGACGATGCTGGAACGCTTGGTCGATGCATTTTTAATGGCCTGTGCTTCATCGAGGACGACGAGCGACCACTTGTGCATGAACAGAAAATCAGAACGCGTGATAAGGCCGTAAGTCGTGAGGACGACGGAATTGGGCGTTTCAAGCTGGGCGTTGAGCTCCTCCAGCGACTGTGTCCTTGCATTGCCGTGGTGGACGATGACATGGATGGACGGCGCGAACTTGGCAAACTCTCGCTTCCAGTTCCCGACGACGCTCATCGGGCAGATGAGCAGGGAACCTTGTCTGTCTTCCGGATGTCGCTTTGCATGGTTGAGGATGTGGCAGATCAGCTGAATGGTTTTGCCGAGACCCATGTCGTCTGCCAGGCAACATCCGAGTCCGAGACGTTGCTGGTAGGAGAGCCACGCTACGCCGCGTTCCTGATAGGGGCGCAGTTTCCCGACGAACGTGTCGGGGGCTTTGAGCGTCATGTCTGCGATATCTTCCTGGGTGAGCTTTTCGAGGACGCTTGCGATTTTTCCTTCGACGACGACATCGACGCGTGCATCCGGGTGGTTCGGTGAGGCGACACCGGTCAGCGCACGGTTCATGGCATCAAATCGCGTCAGCGTGCCGCTTGTCTCGTTTGTGTTGAAGATATTTTCGATATCCCTGAGCTGGGTGGGGTCGACGAGCACCCATGAGCCGCGCCAGTTGACCAGCGGGAGCTTGAGCGCGACGATCGCCTTGAACTCTTCGGCTGGGATCACCTCGTCTCCGAGCGCGGCTTCCCAGCGGAATCCGGCGAGGTCATTCAGGCCGAACTTGGCTTTCGCGATATCCTCTGAGGATGCATCATAGATCCGCAGCTGCGCTCGCAGCTTGCGGTCGCCCTGGCTCACGAGCTGTTCGGGCAGGCGGACATCAAAGCCGTCAGAATAGAGGCGGGGCGTGATCTGTGAGATAAACTGCCAGGCTTCCTGGACGGTAAGAAATACGCCTTCGGGTTTTGACTGTTCCAGGCTTCTGTGCAGGGGCTCGAAGTACTGTGCCGCCTTGCCGAGATCTGTCAGGAGGCGTTCCTGCGGATTTTCAAAGAGATGCTGGTTGATCCGGAGACGGTCTGTGCCGATAGAGAAGACGACACTCGCCGGTACGACAAGCGACGGGTCTTTTCGGGAGACAAGCATATATCGCAAAAACCAGAGATTTTGCGTGTCGGGTGTCGGCGCTTCAAGCCACAGGCCGGTCTGGGTGTCGACATCCTGGAGATCGGAACTCTCGTGTACAGGCGAGATCCATGACTGCAGGGATTCGACGAGATTCGGATCCTGAAGGTGATAGTCGATACGGGACTTCGATTTTTCACCGATCAGTGCCTCGTACCACCTGAATTCCCAGCGCGCGAGCGTGCTGTATGGCTGCGGCGTGGGATAGACGAATTCCTTCATGGGAAGGAGATGTTTGAGTTCCGAGATGAACATCATCTCTCGTCTTTCGGGCGAGATTGTCGTGCATGCGAGATCGTTTGTGCCCTGATAATCATCTGCTTCGTCGTCTCCGTCCTCATCGTCAAGGTCGGGGTCATCTGTCTCATCCGTATCGTCATCCTGGGGCAGTTCGTCCTCAGGCTCGTCGGGATCGTCTGCCTGCTCGGTTGGATCGGCTGGCGCGGTGCAGAGCGACTGTTCGACGATCTTGTTCGCATAGGCCTGAAGCGTCGAGAGTTCGAGCGAATAGTCTTCGCGGAGCACTTCTTCAAAGGAACGGGACTCGAATGGCTTGGGGAGATTGAAGAGTGCGTGTCTGATCGGCAGGACGGTCTCGAGGTTTTCGGGATCAGCCATCATCTCCCGGATGAAGGCATCGATGGCGGCATCCAGGAATGCCCTTGTGAGCGCTTCCGGGTGCCACATCATCGTGGGGCGTCTTTTTTTCTGGTTGCCTCGGAACTGCCTGTCCCATCTGTTGCTTGGAATGCTGTAGAGCGCGTGTGCGCATGCGGGCATGCCGGCAGCGATCTGCCTGAGCTTGCCGATGTCCAGGGAGCTTTCGATGGCGGCCTGCCAGACGGCATAGAGTTCATGGCCGTTTGTTTTGACCATGGGGGCGTAGCACTGCCTTGCGATGAGTTCGAGCGCGAATTTGGCTGCCTTGCTCCATGCGACGAGTGACGGGCATGGCCGTCTTCTTTTGATCTGCGGTGTCGTGCCGTCCTGTGTATCGAGCGCGGCCGTTGCCAGGATGTTCACGGTATCTGCCATGTTGAGCGCCCTGCCAGATACGTTGTCGATCCGATACCTGCCGTCTCTGGCCGGCAGAATCAGGCGTGTCTGCGCCGGCAGAAGATGCGATTCCGGGATGTCTCCGAGACCGAGCTTCCTGAGGTTCCAGGACCAGTCAAAATGATTCGGGTCTTCAGGCCCCCAGAGTAATAGAAAGCCGTCGGACGGCGCATTTCTGCGCGTCACGAAAGTTGCGTGTATCGCAGTCACGACACGCGGATAAGTTTTTGTCTTGCTCACACTAAACCTGAAATGCGAACACCGGGCATTGGCCGGTGAAAAATGTCATAAACATTCGCGATAATAGAAATCAATCATGCGCTGAAGGCAAACATTCTGTAGCAAAACGACGTGCATATGGCACGGAAACAGGCGTTCAGCGCGAGATATCCCGGACACTTCAGTGTCCGGGAACGGTCATGAATATCAGTCGAGCGCGGCGGCCTTGTCTGCGGCATTCAGAAGTCTTCGGACGGTCTCGTCTTTTCCGACGAACCAGACGACTTCATAGATGCCGGGAGACTGAGCGATGCCGACGATGGCGGTACGGGCCGGCTGGGCGACTTTTCCCATCTTGAGCGAGCGTTCGGTCGCGATCTTTGTGAATGCGGCTTCAATGGCGGCTTCGTTCCACTCGGAAACGGCATTGATTTCGTTGGCGAGTGCGCGGAGCAGGGCAGGCGTGTCTGCATTCCAGTGCTTGGCAACGCTGGCTTCGTCATATTTTTCCGGCGCGTTCCAGATGAACAGGCTGTCGCTGACGATCTCATTGAGGTTGTGCGCGCGTTTGCGCATCATTTCGAGCAGCTTGTAAAGCCATTCGCCTTTTTCGAGATGCACGCCGGCTTTCTCGAATCTGGGCAGCGTGTGATCGGCAATCTCTTCGATCGGCACGATGCGGAGCTGCTGTTCATTGACCCATTTGAGCTTTTCTTCGTCAAACTCGCCATTTGAGCGGTTCACGTCGCAGATATCGAATGCCTTGACGAGTTCATCCATCGTGAAGATCTCGTCATCGCCGTGTGACCACCCGAGTCTCGCGATATAGTTGTTCAGGCCTTCGGGAAGCAGGCCGAGCGCTTCGCGGTAATACTCGACGGAGGGGCTGCCTTTGCGTTTGGAGAGGCCGTCGATGCGCGGGGCGTGGCCGAAACGGGGCGGCTCTTTGCCGAGTGCGCGGTAGAGCGCGATCTGGCAGTGCGTGTTGTCGATATGGTCTGCGCCGCGGATGACGTGCGTGATCGCGAGCGCGAGGTCGTCCACGACGACGGCGAACTGATAGGTCGGCATACCGTCGGAACGCACCATGATGAAATCATCGAGATCCTTGTAGCTCTTGGTGATCGTGCCCTGGATGAGGTCGTCAAATGTTGATTCGCCTTCTTTCGGCATCTTGAAGCGGATGACATGCGTGCCGCAGTCCGGGCCGAGATTCTTTTCGCGGCATGTGCCGTCATAGCAGGCGTGGTTGGTCGCCTCTTTCATGGCTTCTTTCTTGGCTTCGAGCTCTTCGCGTGTGCAGTTGCAACGGTAAGCCTTGCCTTCGGCGATCAGCTTTTCGGCGACTTCATGATAGATATGGAGGCGTTCGGACTGTCGAAGCACCGGACCGTCCCAGTTCAGGCCCATCCATTTCAGGCTGTCATAGATCACCTGGACTGCCGCTTCTGTATGTCTTTCGCGGTCGGTATCCTCGATCCTGAGGATGAATTCGCCGCCGTGATGACGCGCAAAAAGCCAGTTGAACAGAGCCGTGCGGGCATTTCCAAGGTGCATAAAGCCAGTCGGTGATGGCGCAAAACGAACACGTACCGTCATTTTTATTCCTCGAACATAGAGTGGATTCTGAAGGTGCCGTGATGGCACAGGGCAGGTCTCATACGCCAATGGAGACAAGTTTTCAAGGGCATTGGTGAGTCAGGTGTATTGTGCGGGCGGCGCTTCTTCGTACGCGCCGCTGCGGCGTATCCGCTTGCGCG